>DVDU01000248.1 GCA_015296065.1 Oscillatoriaceae cyanobacterium M33_DOE_052
ATATCCCTATCCGATTATTCATATGGCGACTCACGGGGAATTCCAGGCGGGAGCGGTGGAAAATTCTTATATTCAGTTGTGGGGTGAGGAGAAATTGCGCTTGAATCAGCTCCGGGAGTTGGGGTGGCATAATCCGGCGGTGGAATTGCTGGTGTTGAGTGCTTGTCGCACGGCTTTGGGGAATGAGCAGGCGGAGATGGGTTTTGCGGGTTTGGCGGTGCAGGCGGGAGTGAAAACCGCTTTGGCTTCCCTGTGGTCCGTGAGCGATGAGGGGACTTTGGCGCTGATGACGGAGTTTTACCGCAATTTAGAGAATTCCAAGATTAAGGCAGAGGCCCTGCGACAGGCGCAAATTGCGATGATTCGGGGTGAGTTGGAAGTGAGTGCGGGTGAGCTGCGCAGTTCTGGGGGGACTCGGGGTGCTTTGGCTCTACCGCCGGAGTTGTCAGAGGTGGAAAACAGCAATCTGTCTCACCCTTATTACTGGTCGGCTTTTACGATGATTGGCAGTCCGTGGTAATGACCGCTAGCATAATTGTCAATTTATCCCCCCTCCCTCGGTTAAATTCGGGGGAGTTTTTGAATTGTGCAAGGGGTTTGATGTCTCTAAAATAAAAACGCAGCCGATAAAATCAGGCTGCGGAGAAAACCAATGATTATTTCCTACCAACTCATCGTAGATCGGTGGCAAGGGGGGTGGCAGCGATCGCGATCGCCCTGGACCTGTGATTCTCCTCAGAGGTGTCCGACCCCCTTTTGTGCCACGATCGCCACCAGCCACCACCACCAGTAAAATATTGATGATGAGCGGTCAACCATCCCACCCCTAGACCGCCTTAAAACCAGGAAAATTAACTATGAAGTTTCAGCTCAAAATTTGGCGGCAGCAGTCCCCCCTCACTTATGGCAGCTTTGCAACCTACTCCCTCGATCGCATCTCCCCAGATATCTCCTTCCTGGAGATGCTCGACCAATTGAACAGCCAACTGGAAGCGCGGGGGGAATCTCCCATAGTCTTCGAGTCCGACTGTCGCGAAGGTATTTGCGGCTCCTGTGGGATGTACATCAACGGCCAACCCCACGGACCAATTAGAGCTACCACCACTTGCCAACTCCAGATGCGTCACTTTCAAGATGGCGAAACCATCACCGTGGAACCCTGGCGAGCTGGTCCGTTCCCCATCATCCGGGATCTCATGGTCGATCGCACTCAGTTCGATGCCATCATCCAAGCTGGGGGCTATATCAGCACTAACACAGGCAGTGCCCCAGAAGCCAATAGCCTCCCCATTGCCAAAAAAGTTGCAGATGCTGCCTTTGACGCTGCCGCCTGCATCGGGTGCGGTGCCTGCGTTGCCACTTGCAAGAACGCTTCAGCAATGCTGTTTGTTTCCGCCAAAGTTGCCCACCTCAACAAATTGCCCCAAGGACAACCGGAGCAGTTCGATCGGGCGAGGCAGATGGTAGCAGCCCATGATGCCGCTGGTTTTGGCAATTGCAGCAATGAAGGCGAGTGCGAAGCGGCTTGCCCCAAAGAAATTAAAATGACCCATATTTCTCAGCTCAACCGCCATTTCCTGCTCGGTAAGCTCTTAAACATTTTCGGCGACTGATTGCTCCACCCTATCCCCGTTCTTCTTCCACACCCAATCTAAGTATTTCCTCACACACTTACTCCTAGATTGGGTAGCTATGAAGGCTGCTTCACCTCTATGATCATCCTCAAACCCTTGCTTAAGAGCATCATGCGACTGGTGTCTGCTGCCACAGTCCACCCGATCCTAGAGCCAACAAATAGTTGGCATAACTGGTGGCTGGTTTTAGCGTTGTCTGGCCAAATTTCCCCACACCATTGCTCCAACCCGGTGTTGGGGTTTGGGGAATGTGCTGGCTCTCCCAGCTCAAATTTGTTGCCAAGTACAGCAAACAAAACAACCCAAACAAACCTAAAAAATCTCGGATTTCTTTAAACATTTGATTGGCACCTTTTGTAGCGCTTGCCCTGTTCATTTCTCATTATGCCTCAAAAAAAAGGATATGGGATGGTCAACCTGCCCTCAACTGATTTACGGAAAACCACACCGGAAAAACCACAGCTCAACTTATGGCCTGTAAAATCTGGTAGGGATGTGGGATTCAATGGATTTTATAGCATACAATGGATTTATCGAATTGGCACCAGGTAGAGAAATTTTTATCCCCGGCTCCCGACGTTGCTTAAGTGAGGTTTTTACCCAGTATGGTGTTGGTTCCCAACACCATGCTTAATGAAGAATTATAAATGACAAATTGTTAATTGTTAATTAAGCCTTGAGGGTGGGGGTGGGAAAACGTGCGATCATAGTTGCCACCAAGATGCTGGGCGCGGCGCCATCTTGGGTGAGAATCGCAGAAGTAAAACGGAAAAAGGCAGTGTTAACAGCGGCATCAAAAGAGCCTCAGCTACGCCTAGAGCGGGTGAGCCTGAAATCAAAAATCGGCTCGCATTTTTTGGTCAAAGAAGTGTCTTTTCAAGTGTGGACCGGGGAGTTCGTGGCGATCGTCGGACCGACGGGGGCGGGGAAAACCACCCTCTTGCGCCTGCTCAACCGGCTGAGCGAACCCACCAGCGGCATTCTGTATCTGGAAAATCGCGAGTACCAACAGCTAGAGGCGATGCCCGATCGGGGGGTCGCCAATGCCAGCGTGGGGCTGCGGCGGGAAGTGACTTTGGTGATGCAAGACTCCAAACTACTGGGAAAGTCAGCACGAGAAGCGATCGCCTATCCCCTGAAACTGCGGGGGCTCTCACCAGGAGAAATTGCCGCCAGAATTGCCAAATGGACATCCCTGCTGCGGCTGCCAGAAGAATGGCTCGATCGCTCCGAGATGCAGCTATCGGGGGGGCAGCGGCAACTAGCCTCGATTTGTCGCGCCTTGGCGATCGAGCCCAAAATCCTACTCCTAGACGAACCCACATCATCCCTAGACGCCGGGAGGGCACAGATGGTGATGGAGCTACTAAAGTCTCTCACGACCAACCACCAGCTTACAATCATTATGGCCAATCACCAACTAGATTTGGTGCAGCAGTTTTGCGATCGGCTCCTGTATTTAGACCGAGGGGAACTTCGCCTCGATGGAACCGCCGCCGAAATCGATTGGGAGCAATTGCGAAAATCTCTGGCTGTGGCGGAAGCCGAAATAGCCAGAGATTGGGATTAGTTATCGCTAATTTTTGAGAATTTGTTTTTGATAGCTGCTGGGAAAGCTGTTGATATCTGTTGTCACCAAGAGTGGCATTTACAGATGGGGCTTACCTTCTCCCTTCCGCCACACCCACCCCGGACAACTGACGCAAATTCGTTTTGTTGCTGTTGCTGGCAGCGGTAACGCTCGACGGCGATGCCGCATTCGGTGGGGTTCCCTTCTGATTCAGGATTTCGGTATTAAACCGATAACCCACATTGCGGACCGTTTGGATCAAGCTCGGTTGCCGGGGATCGATTTCCAATTTTTTGCGCAGAGACAGCACATGGGTGTCAATTGTGCGCGGGTTGTCGATCGCATCAGGCCAAGCTCGGCGCAGCAATTCCGGACGACTCATGGGCAGTCCATCGGCTTGAGCCAAAACATACAACAGGCTAAACTCCTGGGGAGTCAGCTCGATAATGTCCCCCTGAAACCGCACCCGCCGGTGTACCAAATCAATTTGCAAATCCCCATAATCCAGAGCTACGGGTGGGGTAATCTGGCGGTGGCGGCGCAGGAGCGCTTCGACTCGAGCCAGAAACTCTTGCATTCCGAAAGGTTTTTTCAGATAGTCATCAGCTCCGGCTTTCAAACCCCCGACGATATCAGCTTCTGTGGTACGGGCGGACAAAATTAAAATCATCGGTTGCTGCTGCTGGTACAGCCAGCGGCAAAACTCCACCCCGTCACCATCAGTCTGGTCTGAGTCAACAATCGCTAGGGTCGGCTGACGGTTGTAAACTACTTCGCGACCGTGACGGATATCAGCGGCTTGGTAAACCACATATCCCGCCTGTTGCAAATGCCAACCTAAGAGCGATCGCAGGTGAGGGTTGCCCTCCACAATCAAAATACTTCCTGATACCACCAAAACCTCCTATGGCCAAAATCCCCTGAAATTACACCTGGGAAGGATTCCCGCCCATCCGTAGCGGTCCCATCTGCGGTTTGCCGCTGTTTGTGATGTTGGGCTGACACGGGTGGGTCCACTACAAACTAAAGCGCCGGTCTCTCCCTGGCTCTTGCAGGAGCAACCACAGGGGCTGCCCCTACAGCCCCAGACTAAAGGAAGTGTCAGGTAGCTGGCGAACGTTGTTTTAACAGTAACAGAGGTTTTGTCAGGGTTTTGTTACATCCGCTACTCGCGCTTACCAATCCAGATTAAGCAATTGTTAAGCTCTACTGGTACTGACTTACCGATGCCAAATGCTGCCTACCCATCCGCTCCCGCCCGAATCATCGCTACAATAGTGATAGCACAGCACTCTTCAGGAACGAATTGATGCCCTCAAAGCTGATGCGCCACCCCCAACCAAAGGTAGCCACCTCCGGGCTACCCCATACACCCAGTGGCCAAAACTCCTTTAGTCTGGCCCCCAGACCGAGCCCAGATGATACTGCCAGAGGCAGTACCGTCATCCTTACAGTTGGCTTTTATGATGGGGGGATGATGCTATCTGCGAGGTAATTGATCAAAACCCACACCTAATTCTTGTTGGGCATTTGCCTTTCCCACTCACTCAGAGCAGCAGTTCGCCACGGTCAGCGTCAGCCGCCCCGAGTTTTGACCTGTTTAATCAACACATCCCATCGCATTTACCCATTTCAAGAGGTTAATATGCTTCAAGATACTGCCAGCATTCGCTACTACCAAAAACTCTCTGATGGCCTAGTCGAACTGTGGAACAGGGGCTATCGCTTCGACGATCTCAGGATGTATTTAGAAGGTTATATGGCGGCTTTGAGACAAGCCAATGCAGTGGAAACCTATCTCCTCAACAGACTAGAGGAAGACGCGATGCGTTTCCTCTACGACCAGTCAAACTTTGAAATGCCCGAACCCCAACGAGAAGCTGACTACTACTAGCTTTTACCTGGATGGTAAAAGCTAAATTATTTAGAAACCAGCATCAAATAATGATGCTGGTTTTTTCAATTTCACTGGTTAGCTAGCTCAGACGATCGGCTCGCCATTAGTGCGCCGTACCGCCACCACCGCCGGACGCGGAGGCTGATTTGCCTCCTGGCTTGGCCAATTAGAACCTAGAGGCACCAAGCGTTTTTGGATAAACTCCTCCCCAGTGGTCGTCTTCATCTTAAATTCCCGCGTTTCCGAGGCACCATTTTGGCGGGGGCCATACCATTCCCCCGGATGCTGCACCGCCAAAAACAAAGTTTTTTGGTCAGGCGTCAAGAAAGGCCCAGTAATCTCACATTCCATCGGCCCCATACCGAACAAAAAAGCATTGCCCGCATTCTCCCCCGCCGTGGGGATAACCCAAATCGAATTGTTCCCAAAACAACCCCGCCGGTTTTTATCTTCAGGATTATTGTGTTTGTCCGTAGAAATATCCGTCACCATCCAAACATTGTTAGCCTGATCCAAGAACAAATTATCTGGATTAGAGAAACCCGCTCCTCCATCGGTGGCTTCTCCTCCCATCGCAAAAGTTGCCCATTTAAACGTCATCGCCGCCGGATCCCCGCCATCTTCTGCTAAACGAACAATCCAACCATGTTCCCAATCCGCCCCATTTGGACCCACAAACACCCGCTTATCTGGTCCTCCCTCACCATCAGGAGACCCAGAAGTAAAGGTGATATATAGCTGTCCGTCCGCCGCAATTTCCGCATCCTCTGGACGCGCTGTGGTCGTGGCCCCCGCCGCATTTGCCGCAAAATGAGCATCAATCAAAATCGCCCCCTGTTTTTCCAGGGCGCTGCCAGTATAAAGGTCCCCTAGGGTTTTGTATTTCTGCTGAAACTGCTTCACTTCCCCATCAGTTTTAGCCACAAAGAAGCCGCCCTCGGGACGTTTGGGCAGTGTCACCACACCACCAAACACGGTACTGGGGAGTATCGGGTTAACTGGCGTTTCTGGCTTTAAGGCAATCCAGCGACCGGTCCCATCCGCCTGGAACACCGCTGCATAGAGCATTCCCGATGCCATTAGGCGGGAGTTGGCTTTGTCTTTCGGGTCTTTAACGCTATCCTGACTGACAAACTTGTAGAGATGACCGCCGCGCCGATCGCACCCCGAATATACAGCCATTGGCTTCCCCGCCACTACTCGAAACGCTACCGCCTCATGGCGATACCTGCCTAACCAAGTATGTTTCGTACCCCAATCGTCGGGATTTGCCGGGTCCACCTCCACCATATACCCATACTTATTCCCCGCCAAACCAAATACATTTCCTTGCCCATCCACAGCCCTTTCACCGATGCGGCACTTCACCGCCTCGGGAGCTGCTGACGAACCATCAGGATAAACCCCTTCGGGCACATGTTCGTGATAGTTTTCCTCCGCACTAAACACTGTCCCCCAAGGCGAAGTACCCCCAGCACAATTAGCAAAAGTGCCAGTAATTTTCGCCCCTAAACCGTCATCATAACCCTGTTTTTTGGCTTTCTCAAACACCGCTACTCCTGGACCAGTTGCTTTGAGATAGCGACCTTTCAAACCCGACAATCCCGAAATCCGCCGCTCCGCTGGTGAGTTGACTCGCTCCCAGACACCATTGGCATTTCGACGCAGGAACATTACCCCTATACCCTGGTCTTCTAGGGCTTCTTGGCATATCTCCCGGATTTGGCCTTTGAGGGGGTTATTATCCTTTAATTTGTAAGCATCTACTTCCCCCTTCGTACCTTTCAAGGCGGCTATTACTTCAGCAAAGGGTAAAGACTTGCCTATCACCTGTTGATAGGTCTCCATCCAAGTTCTATCGCTGATGTATTCAAAGTTAATTGTCAAGAAACCCTCATCTTGACTCGTAGGAATGAAAGACAGGTAATCGTTGTTATAACCAACGCGAGAATCACCTAATTTATCTCCCCAAGCGGCGATGATATCGTAGGTGAAGCCGTCCGGCAATACCAACTTATCTTGCACTTCATAGGTGCTGAAGGTTTTTATTTGTTCTTGAGCTGGAATTTGATAAGTTTCTAGAGGCACTGGTCCTGTAACGGTGGGCCAGCCAATCCCAGATGATAGTTGGGTTTTCTGTCGCTGTGGCCAACAGGCAACAGTGGCCAAACCGGCTCCTAAAAACATTAGCAAATCTCGGCGCTTCATGCTCATTTGTAGTGGGGTTTATGATAATGCTATGAAAATTTGTTTTTTATGGTATCTGAAAAACCGTTAGGTTGGGTAATCTTTAGATTAAATTTTGGTTTTGATGAGACCCAAAAATCTAGTAGGGACAAGGCAATAACAGTCCCTACCAAGGCGAAAAAAACAACCCTTGCCTCTAGAATCAACAAGGAAGGGTTGGCGGAAACCCAGGCCAAACACTGGGTTTCTAGATTGGTGATAATTGATGATTTTTCTGCTTGGTTAGGAAGCTAAAGCGATTTCTATTTTTTCGGCTAATTCACCGCTTTGATAGAGTTCGATCGCGATGTCGGAGCCGCCGATAAATTCGCCGTTGATGTAAAGTTGGGGAATCGTCGGCCAGTTAGAGTATTCTTTGATGCCCTGGCGGATTTCCCCATCAGCCAACACATCTACGGTTTCATAGGGGACGCCCAATGAGTTGAGAATCTGGACAACGTTGTTAGAAAAACCGCATTGGGGCATCAGTTTATTGCCCTTCATAAACAACATGATTTTATTTTCTTTAACTAGCTGGTCGAGGCGCTCTTTAACTTCTGGAGTCATAGTCATGTTGAGATTTTTGATTGGTCTGTTGTGGGTAGTTGTGAGGAAATTTTATCCTAATTTGAGGTGTTTCCCTCTAGGCATTCTGACCGGTAGTTGCCCACGCTTGGGGGGTGTATGTCTTGAGGGACAATGCGTGGATGGCTTCGCTTGCCATTGCCTGACTGAGGGCACCATAGACCATTTGATGCTGCTGCACCCGGGTTTTGCCTTCAAAGTGGGATGTCACTACGGTGGCTTGATAGTGGTCGCGGGTGCCGGTGAGGTCCTGCACGAGGACGATCGCATCAGGCATGGCGGCTTTGATGGTTGCCTCAACCCAATCTGGGCTGACCATAAAACTCCTCTATTAATCGATACTGCTTAATCTAATTTAACTTTAAAAGGGGCTGTCCGATCGACTCCTGGAGGCTGACTCTCCTCCCTTTCCTATGACAGGCCCCCGATGGTGACAAATTTGCCCCCGCTCATGGACCGGTAAAAGATGTGGGATCGCCTTCTGTGCCTGCAGTATATGGCGCATCCACAAATCCCAGCTCAAATAACTGCTGGTAGGCTTTTTGACCCAAATCTCGCGTCGGTTGCTGGGAGCGAATAATTTGGATCAGCAAGGGAACCGAGAGTTCTGGTTGGTTGTTAGCGCGATGGACTAAAGCGAGCTGATAAGTGGCTTCATCGCGCATTTCGGCACTTTCCAAGGCTAGAAGGCGTTGGTTTTCGGCAATTTGGTTGTTGATTCCCGAAAAGCTGGTGGCTAGTTGCTGGTAAAAGTTGGAAAGCTGGTTAAAAATCTCCCGAGAGCTTTGCAGTCTTTCCATCGCTAGGGGGTAGTTTTGCTCTGCCACCGCTTGTCTGGCTTCTTCCATTAAGCGTTTCCCGGCGGGAATGCTCAACAGGCTGTTATCTGTGGCGAGGGGGCGGAGATTATCTGGAGACTGGGATTGGTTGGGATCAGCCTCGGGGGAGGTTTCCACGGGATTGGCTGGATTCATCGTTTCTTGCGCCCAAGTCGGTGGCACTACGGTCAGCGCACCCAAGATGGGTAAAGATAAAAAACTGGTCCAGCTAAGAAGGCGAAAGGTGTGAGAGGATACCATAGATTGTACGTTATGGTGTGTGGAGGAAACAAGCTATATAGAAACTTCAGGTATCTTAACACTGCTCAGTGTTTTTGCAAGGTGCCGATCGTCCTTTCGGGATGATCTGCCCAGTGGGGAGGTTGGCAAGATGGGGGAAGAGGGGGAGGAGGGGGAAGATGGGGAAGATGGGGAGGGGTGGG
>DVDU01000104.1 GCA_015296065.1 Oscillatoriaceae cyanobacterium M33_DOE_052
GAGAATCATCGCGTTTTACCTGTCGAATTATCAGGAGTGGAACAAATCAGCCGAAGGCCGGGCGCGCATTAAGCGAGCAGTCAAGTGGTTTCTCTCCCATTTGCCCAAGCGGGGAGAGTAAAACCCTCCCGCCTTCCGGCCAGCCGAACCCCCCTTAGGGGGGAGCAAAGACTAAACGACCTCCCAGAAGGAAAAAACAAAAGACCGCCCGCCCGCCAAACTAAAACACCAACACAAAGACAAACACAAAAGGAAGGTCGGATGGTAAAAGACAGGAAAAAAAGGTCGGATGGTAAAAGACAAGAACAAAAGGTCGGATGGTAAAAGATAAAAATACCCAGACTGGGAAATCTTTTCCCTTGACAACTGTCAGTGTATGTATCACAATAGTCAGTATGCACACCACCGAGGGCAACAGGCTCCTAAGAGCCCCGAGCCACTCTCAGAGGGACGCAACCCCTCAAATGTTGCCGTGGGGGTGGCTCCCCCTCGATAACTCATTAAACCTTACACCCTTACAAGGAGACCTTCTATGTCACTGCACGCCTCAGCCCAAAACGTCCGGGAGTTAGCAGAGATAGCCACCGACACATCAAACTCTATTCTCACCTCAGCCAAAGCCATCGAGGCCCTCTCTTTTCAGATCTTCGACGAGGCCCTTCTCCGGGCAGTCTTCTCAGAGCTCGCCAGCCGCATTGACAACCTCAGCTCTCTGGCCGACCAACTTTCCAGACTCGAAGACTCCCTCCAAAAAACACTATCCACACAGCCACCACCAGCTTAGCCATCTTCAAACTGACACTCCACACATACCATGAACAAAAATCAGACCATCCGCTTCATCATCAATGCCTCCGAGCTTAACCAGCTGCGGCTACACAAAAAAGACCAACCCGCCCACCTGATATCAGAGGCTATCCATAAGCTCCCATCGGTCAAGAAAGCAGAAATTGCCGCCCAGCCAGGGGAACAATGAACAACCCCACACCCCTACCAACTCTCCACCAGTTACTTGACTCGGCTATACTACTCGACGAATCCCTCCAAAGAGCCATTCGGCAGGTGCGCACACTTGCACTCATTGACCGACCGGGAGACCCCACTTCTCCCGTATTCACAGCCATGGCTTCACTTCTGAGCCTCCTGACGGCTGCCACATCACTCTCAGCCACCATCGCCCTCTTAACCAAACAAGGAGTCGGAAATGTTTCAAGCTAAACTATTCAAGAACGGCAACTCAGTCGTCCTGGCCCTCCCCGAAGAAATCCGCAAGCGCTACAACTGGAACGTCGGCGACATCATCTTCCTGAATGACTTCACACCTCCCAGCTACGAGGACTTCCACGTCATCACCGCCTACAAACCACCTCAGCCCTCAAAGGAGAATCCCCCCCATGCCCCAAAAACTCATAATAAGACACGTTGACCCAGCTTCAATACCGGACGGCTGGCATGACGCAGAAATTGCCAGCTTCCAGCCCTGGGAGGACCATAACACCCCCAAGGCCGCTATCTACTTCAGACTCACCGAGCCCGACTACGACAAATGCCTGCTACTCTGGTTCTGCCCACTGGTCGCAACCCGCAGGAATAAAACCGGCCGGTTACTCAACGCTCTAGGCATTGAAATCTCCCACGGCCACTCGACAGACATGAACACACTTCAAGGCTGCTCCCTACAAATCTACACCTGGCTAACCACCGACGAAACCGGCCGGGTCATACTAATCACAGACTTCAGGCCCTCCCAACCCGTTCATCTACCAGCCAACTAAAGGAGAACAATGTGCAGGTCATCAAAGACATCCCCATCGACAAAATCAACATCCCGCAAGAAAGACTCACCTCCACGCTCACCCAAGAAGACTTTGAATCACTGTCCGCCTCCCTACGAGAACTTGGCCTCATATCTCCAATCAGTGTCACACCTGACGGATCCTACTTCATACTGGTTTCCGGACTCAATCGGCTCAGAGCAGCCCAATCCATCGGCTGGACCACAATCCCCGCCATCATCACAAGCGCCGACCCAACTAAAGCTTCCATTCTCAACATAACCGAGAACTTAGCCAGGGGCAAGACCAACCCCATAGACGAGGCCTACGCCATCCAGAACCTAATCACCATGACAAACATGGACATGACCCAGCTGGCCCACCAGCTAAACCGGACTACACAGTGGATCGACTCCCGCCTTGACCTATTACTCCTCCCCGACGGCCTTCAAGAAGCTATCCAAAACGGCCAGCTCTCAATCGCAGCCGCTAAAGAACTCTCCGCAGTAGAAGACCCCCACATCCTGGAATATCTAACCAACCAAGCCATACAATCGGGAGCCTCAGCCAAGACCATAAACGCCTGGCTCCGCAAGATGGACACCAATGCCCTCAACTCAGCACTTATGGATCACTCCCAAACACCCCCTTTGCCCACCCCCGACCAGCTAAATCCTACTATCGACTGTTTCGCCTGTGGAACTCCCAATTCTCCCTATGAACTACGTCCTGAGCTCCTCTGTGAGACTTGCCGACATGCACTACACACCACCTCGCTCCCACCGGCACCCGGAACCGGACCGGGTTAGCCGGTCTTGGCACTCTCCCTCCCTACAATAGCCCGGGTGGCCAACACCACCGGGGCTTTTAATTCAGCAAGAAAAACCAACAAACAAAGGGGCGGGCGGGCGGTCTGCGGTCGGCTGCGCCCACCGCAGACAAGAAGGAAGAAAAAAAAGGGGAGGTCGTTTAGTCTTAGCTCCCCCCTTTCGGGTAGTTCGGCAGGCCGGAAGGCGGGAGGGTTTTACTCTCCCCGCTTGGGCAAATGGGAGAGAAACCACTTGACTGCTCGCTTAATGCGCGCCCGGCCTTCGGCTGATTTGTTCCACTCCTGATAATTCGACAGGTAAAACGCGATGATTCTC
>DVDU01000039.1 GCA_015296065.1 Oscillatoriaceae cyanobacterium M33_DOE_052
AAATAGACGTTTGATTGTTGACCACGAACAGTTACCAGAAATTAGTGAAGCCATGATTTATGCGGCTAGGTGCCGTTTAATGCTGAGACAGTTAGCTAGCCAAAATAAAATCGCTTAATATTTGTTTTATAAACTGTCTCTCAATATTCCCCGGTGCATCCAGAGTCACATTCCCAGCCGTGCCACTTTGAGAAGATAAAAAAATGTCTGCGTTGGCAGTAATTTTGCCTGTATCACTGGTGATGGTGATGCTCCCACCTTGCTGTTCACCTGTGGATTGGATGGCGCTCAAACTGCCATTGGTGCCGAGGGTGATGTCCGATGCGGCATGAATATCGACGTTTCCGGCCACACCGGATGAGATAAGATCACTGGCATAAGTGGTAATTTGTTCACTACTGGAGAAACTGCCGCCGCTATTGACGGTTACATTCCCGCCGGTGATGGCACCAAATGACATGATGCTTTTGGTGGCGATGTTGCCTGCAGCCTCTAGAGTGACATGCCCCGCATTGCCGCCGTTGCCATTGGAGAATAAATCACCATTCTCGGCATTAATCAAGCCATTGATACTGGTGATGGTAATATTGCCGCCTTGCTGTCCGCTGTGGGACATAATATCTCCTGTGGTGATATCGCCCGCTGCCTTGAGGGTAACATCTCCCGCTACTCCGAAGGTTGAGAATGAGTTTAGCGTTCCCAAACCAAAACTGGTATCAATAATACCGCCAGTGCTTTCTAAACTGATACTGCCTGCTGTCCCTGCCCATAGACCAGAGGTGTCGATGCCTCCGGTGCGAATATCTCCTGCCGCTTTGAGTTGAATGCTACCGCTGCTATTACCATCTGCACTAGATTGCAGATAACCCGCCGTGGTATCAATGGCGCCACCGGTACTTTCTATGGTGATATTTCCGGGATTGACAGTGCCAGTTCCTGGATTGATTACATTACTAGCCGTAATACCACTGGTGGTGATATTGCCTGCTGCTTTGAGGGTGATGTTTCCAGGGCTGCCGAATAGAGACATGGAGGAAATGGAACCGAATGGTGATAAGTTAATCTGGCCACCACTGCTGGTAATGTTAATTGCGCCTGCTTGACTGTCGGCGACAGAGAAAATGTTGCCTGCTATAATATCCCCCGTGGCATTGAGGGTGATATCCCCACCACTTCCGAACATCGAATTGGTTTCAATATTCGCCAAGGTGATGGTAGCGGCATTGATGGTGAAGGGACGACCAGGCGCACTGATGAAGTCCCCGGGGTCTATCATAGTGAAGGCACCGCTACCATCGTTATCGGCATCAGCGGTAAAAGTAATGGCGCCGCTGCCGGATTGAAAAGTCAGGCTATTATCGGTTAAATCTTCAATTGTGATGTCGTTAGTTGCCTGTAGTTCTACGGCGGCATTACCATCCAGGCTTTCTAGAGTGGTTTCGGAAATAGTGAAGGTTGTTCCCGCATCGCCAAACAGGATTTGATTATCTGATATTTGGCTGTCATCGGCGCCACCGCTACCATCAACTATGATGATGTTTTCTGGGTCTAATAATAGACTTCCGTTGTTGCCATTGGGGGCGCTGAGGTCAACGTTACCTCGGAATATGAGGTTTTGTTTGCCGGAAACTTCCACAAAACCGCCTTTTTCTATGCCGGTGGCGCTGATATTCCCGTGAAATTGGGTGGTGTTGTCGCTCCAAATGATGATTTGGCCGCCGTTACCGCTGTTAATGGCGTTGGCGGTGATGTTGGTGTTGGGGTCTATATATGTGTGATTGGCGTTGGGGAGTGGTCCGGCGCCCTGGTAGTTACCGCCGATGTGGATATTTCCTGCACTGTTGGCGCCACTGGCGTCGATGTTGGCGCCGATGAGGGCAATTTTGTCACCAAGGATGTTTAGTTCGTAGTTGGGCTTTAGCCCTCCTACATCAACATTTCCGCTAACTACAGCCACTCCCGGTTCGTTGGGAATGGGAGTTTGAGAACCAGAGAGGATAATCGTGCCATCGTCGAGTTTCTGGACTGTGGTGGCGTGGTGGATGGGGTCTCCTCCGGTGAGGAGTTCTGGGAGAGATTGTTTGGGCTGAAGCCCAACTACGAACCTGTTCTCTATCTCTAGGCTGAGGATGTGACCGGGTTGGCTGATGCGGAGGATGGATGCCCCCTGGCCCCCCTTAGAAAGGGGGGAGTCAGAGGGGACGGCGATGATGTTGATGTTGCCGAATGGTGTGGCGAGGGTGCCAGTATTAATGACGGTGTTGGCGAAGAGGTTGAGGTTGCTACCGTTCGTGAGGGTTAAATTCCCTTCATTAATAATTGTCCCCAGTTGCGACATGTTGAAGCTGAAGGCGCTGGGGGTCCCGACTAAGTTGGCGTAGTCACTGGTGCCAAAGCTATTAAACCAGCTATTCCCAAAACCGATGCCGCTGGCGGTGGTGGCGGTGAAGTCGGCGGGGATATTTAAACTGGCATTTGGTCCAAAGAGGATACCGGCGGGGTTCATCAAGAATAAATTGGAGGTGCCGCCGGTGATTTGGATTAAACCGTTGATGATTGAGGGGTCGCCGCCTACTACTCGCCCCAAGATGTTGTGAATTTGGGGGTTAGTGATAAAGTTGGCGGTTTCTCCCTGGTTGAGGCCAAATTGTTGGAAGCTGTGGAAGAGGTTGCTACCGTCTCGGGATAGGGTGCCGCCATTGATATCATAACGTTGCCCGTCAGGGGTGATTCGGGTGCCGGTGCCGTCGGGGGCGGGGGTGATGGGTTGGGCGGTGGTGGGTTGGGCGATGCTGCTGATCAGGGTGAGGAGAGAAAACCACCCTAATGTCTGGAGGATTGATGATTTCATCCGCTTTGCTTCTTGGATTGATTTGTGAAAAGTGATTTCGGCGCCACCCCGATCGCGCCGCATTTTGTACTATACAGGTATATGAATCTATGACGATGTGATATTAATCACTAATTTTTGGTGATTTATGAATTGGATTTTCACGTTTTATAGTGATAAATTTAGTACCTGATGAAGTCTATATCAAAACTTGTTGCAAAAAAACTGGGTTTCTGTCCCAAATTTATCGGGTTAAAATCAAGATTTTGCCGATCGACCTGGTTTCTGTCCCCGGTGATATAAAAAAACACTCCCCAAAATTAGGGGAGTGCATCTGTTAAATGAGAAGGCGGTCAAGAAACCAGGTTTTTGTCCCAAATTTATCGGTTTATAGTCAAGATTTGGTTGAGAAACCCGGTTTCTGTCTTATCCGGCATAAGCCATCAGAGATTTTATGTCCACGTTGCCGCCACTGACGATAACGCCGATGCGGGCTTCTGGTTCGGGGATGGCTCCGGCGAGGAGGGCGGCGGTGGCGATCGCCCCGGTGGGTTCGACCACAATTTTCATCCGTTCCCAGAGGAAGAGGGTGGCGTTGATGATTTCTGCCTCTGATACTGTCACCATATCGTGAACGTAGTTGAGGATGATGGGATAAGTGAGCTGACCGAGGGATGGGGTGCGGGCCCCATCGGCGATCGTCTGGGGATTCTCCACTGTTTGCAGGGTTTTGCTATGGAACGATCGGGTAGCGTCATCCGCCATTGCTGGTTCTACCCCCACCACACGACAACCAGGGGAAAGAGTTCTCGCGGCGATCGCGCATCCCGCCAGCAACCCACCCCCACCGCAACACACCAACAACCAATCGAGGGCCCCCACTTCCTCGAACAGCTCGATCGCCGCCGTCCCCTGTCCCGCAATTACATCAGGATGGTCATAAGGCGGAATCACCGTCAATCTCCTTTCCGCTGCAATTTCTGCCGCTAGTTGCTCCCGCTTCACTTCCCAGCGGTTGTACAGAATCACTTCTGCCCCATAATTGCGCGTTGCCAGAATTTTAATCCCTGGGGCATCTTCTGGCATAATAATCGTGGCGTGAATCCCCAGCAACTGCGCCGCCAAAGCCACAGCCTGCCCATGATTCCCCGAAGAATAGGCCAACACCCCCCGGTGTTGCTCTACCGGCGATAACTGGGTCAGAGCATTATAAGCACCTCGGAACTTAAACGAGCCCGTGCGTTGAAAATTTTCGCACTTAAAAAATACCTCACTTAAAGTCTGAATATTCACCGTGCGAGAAGTCATCACCGGGGTGCGATCGGCTTGCACCTTCAACCGGCGCGCCGCCAGTTCCACATCCAAATAGGAAACCGACAAACCAGGGGCAGCGGTCATCTGTAAGCGAGCAAATCTAATCATGGCTTGTGGGCGAGCCTCCTTAGAGAGTTGTTTGGACGAATAACCTTGGTTATTAGTCATTAGTCCTTTGTCATTGGTCATTTGTCATTAGTCCAAGAGTCCTTGGTCATTTGTCACACTTTCAAGCGGACTTGCGGACAAGGGAGGAGGGGCGAAAAGCGAATCGCCCGTACCAAGTGACCAGTGACAAGTGACAAAATTGGTGTTAATCACTAAAGTGATTAAAAATCCTGTTGATGCGGGTACACTCACGCGGGCACGATCGACCTCCAACAACCAATATCTATTGACGGCACAGTGTTCCTACAGTTGCAAATTTTGGGCTATAGCCGATCGATGCTGACGCCAACCGAAGGTCCCGGAAGCGTCGGCTCAGGCCGATCGTACCGCTGCTCCGCCTGGGTTACTCACCCAACTACAAACCTTTACTCATTGGTTGTCACCTATAGTCTATCACCTGCACTCTGTAGCAGGAAAATTACCCCATAATAGGGACATAAGCCCGAAAAAAGTTTGTAGTTGGGCTTTAGCCCTCCGGAATTTGGGCTAAAGCCCAACTACAAACCTCAGACCCTCCTTGATGACTTTTTGACCAATAACCAATGACCAATCACAAAAATGCTCGGCTTCGCCTATCCCTCGCCAGTTTATTGGCCGTTTTAGCCATATCCGCCCCAGCCGCCGCCAACTTGCCCCCTGGGACAGGTGTCCGCCTGGACGACTATGGCGACACCTTTGAGGAACCAGGTTGGACCTACAACTACAACAGTCCTAAGCTGCAAAACCAGTATCATAACCCTGGCTCCGGCTGGGTCAACAATATTCCAAACCGAAATAACCCCCTAGGTGTATCTGCTAATGGCAGGTGGCGGGAAGGCACAGTGAGAGGACACCCAGATATTGTCAGCCAGATCAGGAGACCCAGGAATGGCCTGCGCAATAGTCGCTACGCTTTGCAATTGCAAACCAGAAACTCTGGCGCCGTGGGGTTAACAGAAGGGACTTTGCAACAGGATGATTTGCTCAACTACGGTACTGGCAATTCATCGGTGAATAGACCTTTGGGCAAGGGACTGAGCGTTACCACCCGCATCTACCTGCCCAAGCTGAAGGAGTGGGAACAGCGCGATGGCTCTCACATAGGATTTCGGGTTGGTGCCACTGGACGCAATGCTAAAGGTAAGTCTGTGGACTATTGGCCGGGAATTTGGATTTCTTTTCATCAGGATAGCAAGGGTAAACCATCTTTCCGCTTTTCCATTAGGGCGAATAATGCCGGTGAGGATACCTGGGCGACGGAAAAAACCTACACCCGCGTTGGTTGGTGGACTTTGGGAATGTCATTTAATGCTGATGGCTCGATTAGTTATTATGCGAGTCCGGGAGTTGATGACTTAACCCCAGAAGACTTGCTGGTTTTTGATACTGGTTCTGGCACGGTTCCCGCTACATACAAACCCTATGGTTTGGAGTTTATCGATTTGGATTATATCTTTTTTTCCTTGGCTAATATCGATGGGCAATGGTCAACCAAGTTTATTATCGATGATTTATCGCTTTATGCGGTGCAGTAGGGGCGATTTTTGACTAGATAGGAGGCAGAAAATATGAGTTACAAAGTTAAATCCAGTCGCATCACAATTCTGGGGAAGGTGTTTCCGGGTTTGGATGTGTTGTCTGAGGAGGAGCGCGATCGCGTCTTGGGGGCGATCGACTCCCTAGAGAACTTTAATCCCGATGGTCCCATGCCCCCAAACGTGCAAAAATTTACCCCTACCCACATCCCCACCTTCTACCTGCTCCATGTGGACCCCAGTTGGCGGGTAATTTTTAACGTCAACGAGCAGAACGAAATAGAAATTTCTCACCTGTTCATGCAAGAAAGGCTAGATTATATGTTTGGGAGCAAAAACTAGAGGTTTGGATCTGCCAATGAAAAATCTATCTCAATTTAAGTTCAATCCGGGGATTGGGTTCCGCGAATTTGCCGAACTGCAACAATTACTGCAAAGTCGTCGCTATCTATCGGAACGGGACGACATCCTGCCATTTTTTCGCCAGCGGGAGCATTTGTCTGCATTTTTGAGTTATTTACATCCCCGGATTCTTAGATATGACCGGATTGCTTTTGAATTTGACATTTTTGGCGACTTTAAAAGCGACCTGGTGGTGGGAGATTCCGTGACCCAATCCTACTTTTTTGTGGAATTTGAGGATGCCGGAGCGGAAAGCATTTTTCTGTCAAATCCCAACCGTAGCACTCCCGAATGGGCTCCCCGGTTCGAGCGAGGATTTAGCCAGATTATCGATTGGTTCTGCAAGCTGGACGAGATGGAAAAAACCGATAGCTTTGAAGATAAGTTTGGCAGCCGATCGATTGATTACATGGGATTACTCGTAATTGGGAGAAGCCACAGCCTTAGCCCCAGAGAACGCCGCCGGTTGAAGTGGCGGCGGGAAAATACGGTGGTCAACTCTAAGCATATATACTGCATGACATTTGATGAGTTATCAGAAGACTTGCAAGTGGGTATAGAGCAGTATCAGTTTGTCAATCCTACGGACAATTAACTAACTTTTTGCTCGCCTTACTCCTATCATCTTGGTCAGACATTGCCCAAACTGGCAATTTATGTTATTTTGTCATTTGTCCCTTGTCCCTTGTCCCTTGTTCTAGACAAAGGACAAATTATCTTTGGACTTAGGACAAATTTGAGGGAGAAAACTATATGACTGCTACACCCCTAACTCGTCTTTCACTGACAGACATCGCTCGCCAAACTCGCCAAAGTGCCCGCCAGTTGGCATTACTATCAACGGCGGCAAAAAATGAGGCGCTAGAAGCGATCGCCCGCACCCTAGAAGCCGCCACCCCAGACATTCTCGCCGCTAACGCCGCCGACTGCGAAGCCGCATTAGCCGAAAACATCGCCAAACCCCTGTACGATCGCCTCAAACTATCCCCAACCAAACTAAACGCCGCCATCCTCGGCGTCCGCGATGTCGCCAAACTCCCGGACCCCATTGGCGCCGTCCAAATTCACCGCGAACTGGATACCGGACTCATCCTCAAACGCCTTACCTGTCCTCTTGGAGTTGTGGGCGTCATTTTTGAAGCTCGCCCCGATGCAGTTATCCAAATAGCCTCCCTCGCCATCAAATCTGGCAACGGCGTCATCCTCAAAGGCGGTAAAGAAGCCACCCGCTCCTGCACCGAATTAGTCAAAGCCATTCGCACTGCATTGGCTCAAACCCAAGTCCCCCCAGACGCCGTACAACTCCTCACCACCAGAGAAGAAATTATCGAATTACTCGCCCTCGATAAATACGTTGACTTAATTATCCCCAGAGGTTCTAACGCCTTCGTCCGCTTCGTCATGGACAACACCCGCATCCCCGTCCTCGGACATGCCGATGGCATCTGTCATCTTTATATCGACAAAACCGCCGATATCGCCAAAGCCGTTGCTATCACCGTTGATTCCAAAACTCAGTATCCCGCTGCTTGTAATGCCGTGGAAACCTTATTAGTTCACCAAGAAATTGCCCCAGCATTTTTACCCGCCGCTGCCCAACAATTGCAAGCAAAAGGTGTAGAATTGCGCGGCGATGAAGCCACCCGCGCCATCCTCAGCAGAGAATTTACCATTAATGCTGCCACCGAGGCTGACTGGGAAACAGAATACACTGATTTAATTCTGTCAATTAAAATAGTTGATTCTTTAGACGCCGCGATCGACCATATCAACACCTACGGTTCCGGTCATACCGAGGCAATTGTCACCGAAGACGCGATCGCCGCCACGGCTTTTTTAGGACAAGTTGACGCCGCCGGAGTTTATCACAATTGCTCTACCCGCTTCGCCGATGGTTTCCGCTACGGTTTTGGTGCGGAAGTGGGTATTAGTACCGCTAAAATGCCCCCTCGCGGTCCCGTGGGTTTAGAAGGGTTGGTGACATATAAATACCAGCTAGTAGGTGACGGCCACATTGTCGCCACTTATGCTGGTAGTGATGCTAAACCTTTTACTCACCGAGATTTAGCGATGTAGTTGAAAGAGAAACCGGGTTTCTTCACTAAATCTCGGGTATGAAGCAGAGATTATCGCAAAAACCCGGTTTCTGGGGCACCAATGACCAAGGACAAATGACAAATGACTATTTAATCGATATAACCCATGAGGGTATCACTTTCCTCCAGGACATTGGAGGCGATCGGACGGAGGCCGATGTTACCCGTTACATGCAACGTACTCGCAGAGATAGGTCTGATGCCAGAAGCCGACATGGTATCGAAAATCTCAATGCCACTGGAAACCACCGGACGAATCCCGGAAGCATACATAGTATGGTGAACGATAATGGCACTGGGGGAAACCGGACGGTTGCCTGGTAAGTGCGGCTGGGCCACTTGAATAGCACTGCTGGTAGTAGGTTCTTCCGCTTTTTTACTTTTCACTGTTATTTCCTCTGTTACTTCGTTGGTTTCTGCGGCTGCCGCGTTACCGTTGGCTGGGGCAGTTGTAGTTTCGCTCACGATGTTAATCCTCGGCGTTGCTAACTGGATGGCCAATGATGGGAGAAAGCACCGCCAAAAGGCGGTTGTGGGCATTCATTTCTAAAAATATTATAAACTGAGGATTGTCCCTAATGGGTATCTCTTAGGTTTGTAGTTGGGCTTTAGCCCAAATTCTGGCAGGTCTGAGGTTCTTAGTTGGGCTTTAGTCCAAATTCCAGTGGGTCTGAGGTTCTTAGTTGGGCTAAAGCCCAACTTCTGGCGGGCTAAAGCCCAACTACAAACTAGGCTAATGACAAATGACCAAGGACCAAGGAAAAATGACAACACCATTTCACCTATCGGCGCCATTTGCACCTACGGGGGACCAACCAAGAGCGATCGCCTCCCTCATTCGCAACATTGAAGCCGGATATCCCTGCCAAACCCTCCTCGGCGCCACTGGGACCGGCAAAACCTTCGCGATCGCTGCCGTCATAGAAAAAATCGGCAAACCCACCCTCGTCCTCGCCCACAACAAAACCCTCGCCGCTCAATTATGCAACGAACTGCGCTCCTTTTTCCCCCACAACGCCGTTGAATACTTCATCTCCTACTACGACTACTATCAACCCGAAGCCTACATCCCTGTCAGCGACACCTACATAGAAAAAAGCGCCTCCATCAACGACGAAATCGACATGCTCCGCCACTCCGCCACCCGCTCCCTCTTCGAGCGGACCGATGTCATCGTCGTAGCCTCCATTAGCTGCATCTACGGTCTCGGCATCCCCTCAGAATACCTCAAAGCCGCCATCAAAATCCGCGTCGGCGCCGAAACCAACCAACGCCAACTCCTGCGAGACCTCGCCACCCTGCAATACACCCGCAACGACATCGAACTAACCCGCAGTCGCTTCCGCGTCAAAGGCGACATCCTAGAAATCGGGCCCGCCTACGAAGACCGCATCATCCGCATAGAATTTTTCGGCGATGAAATCGAAGCCATTCGCTACATCGACCCCGTTACCGGTAAAATCCTCCACAGCACCGACACCATCAACATCTATCCCGCTCGCCACTTCGTCACCCCAGAAGACCGCCTAGAAATCGCCTGTCAAGATATAGAAACCGAACTCAAACAACAAATCCACACCTTAGAAAACACCGGCAAACTGTTAGAAGCCCAACGCCTGCAACAACGCACCCGCTATGACCTAGAAATGCTCCGAGAAGTAGGCTACTGCAACGGCGTCGAAAACTACTCCCGCCACCTCGCCGGACGCCAAGCCGGAGACCCCCCAGAATGCCTCATCGACTATTTCCCCAAAGACTGGCTATTAGTAGTAGATGAATCCCACGTTACCGTCCCCCAAATTCGGGGAATGTACAACGGCGACCAAGCCAGAAAAAAAGTCCTCATTGACCACGGTTTTCGCCTCCCCAGCGCCGCCGACAACCGTCCCCTCAAAGCCACAGAATTTTGGGCAAAAGTCCATCAGTGCATCTTCGTTTCCGCCACCCCCGGCGATTGGGAAATCGAGCAATCCCAAGGGCGCATCGTCGAACAAATCATCCGTCCCACGGGAGTAGTTGACCCCGAAATCTTCGTCAGACCCACCCAAGGACAAGTGGATGACTTATTAGGAGAAATTAACCAGCGTATTTCTCGGCAAGAGAGAGTGCTAATCACCACTTTAACCAAGCGCATGGCGGAAGATTTAACCGAATACTTCCAAGACCGCAGCATCAAAGTCCGTTACCTGCACTCTGATATCCAGTCTATCGAAAGAATAGAAATTTTGCAAGCCCTGCGAGATGGAGATTTTGACGTATTAATCGGCGTTAACTTATTGCGCGAAGGCTTAGATTTACCAGAAGTCTCCCTCGTGGCCATTTTAGACGCCGATAAAGAAGGATTTTTGCGCGCCGAACGCTCTTTAATTCAAACAATTGGGCGAGCAGCGCGCCACGTGCGGGGCCAAGCCATTCTCTACGCCGATAATCTCACCGACAGTATGGCCAAAGCTATTTCAGAAACAGAACGTCGCCGCCAAATTCAGCTAGAATACAACCAAAAACATGGCATCACACCCCAAACAGTAGTCAAAAAATCTGGCAACGCCATTTTATCATTTCTCGATATTTCCCGGCGGTTAAATGCCGTAGAAAATGCCCCATTACCAGCAGCATCTTTAGCAGCAGAATTACCCCTAGAAGAACTCCCAGAACTAATTGCCAAGCTGGAATCAGAAATGAAAACTGCCGCCAAAAAGCTAGAATTTGAAACAGCGGCCCAGCTTCGGGACCAAATTAAACTCCTGCGGGATAAGTTGGTGGGACATTGATTTTTGTCCTTTGTCCTTTGTCATTTGTCCTTTGTTAACAAGGGACAAGGGACAAGGGACAAGGGACAAGGGACAAGGGACAAGGGACAAGGGACAAGGGACTAATGACAAGGGACAAATGACCAATAACCAATGACTTGTCATTTGGGCAACTATTTGCTAAGGTGAGGGCAAAACAGCAGATAACATAACTGCGTTTTAGTCAAAAGGAGAATATTATGGATATCGTCCGCATTATCGTCGCGATTATTCTGCCCCCTCTGGGCGTGTTTTTGCAAGTAGGTATCGGTAAAGATTTCTGGATTAACATCCTGCTCACATTTTTAGGATATATTCCTGGTATCGTTCACGCCGTGTGGGTGATTGCTCGGAAATAATATTGTAATATTGGTCATTTGTCACTGGGAGCAAAAACCGGGTTTCTTATCGCAAATCTGGGGTGGTCTAGAAACCGGGTTTCCCCCGCCTTCGCGGGGGCAGGCTTAACTAGGTATCGGGATAGAAACCGGGTTTCTTAACCAAATCTCGATGAAAATCCCAAGATTGTCGCAGAAACCCGGTTTCTTCTCCGTCGCACAAACCGGGTTTCTTCCGGGCAAATGACAAATGACCAAGGACAAATGACCAAGGACAAATGACCAAAAGAGTCACTTACCCTGAAAATATTTACAAACTCCACCTCCTCAGCAGCAAAGGCATTTTCCCCAGGCCAAGATATTCAAATCGTTATTTATAGCAGTAGCCAAGGGAGTGAGGACAAAATCTGGCTCTGGCTTCGGCTTCAGACGGACTCTATGTCCTAATCTGTCTGGCTACTGCTATACAATCCCATACTGAAGTATGATGAAGATTACGTTATCGGGCTAGTCTCGACAATGATTTTTTGATGGAAATCCTCGCTTATTCCTTACCTCACACCCTACCTCCTTCTCCCTCTTAATTTGATGCTTTCGTCCTGCGAAAGTACCGAAAAAATAACCCTTCTTGATTTGGTGCTGCTTTCGTCCTGCGAAAGGAACGAACAAATACCACTTCTTGATTTGGTGCTGCTTTTGTCCTGCGAAAGGAACGAACAAACACTCCTTCTTAATTTGGTGGGTTTACCCTGAGCAGTCAATGGCGCTAAATTATAGTAATCGCTACATATGCCTCTGGTAAAACCGCCAACTTCAAAATTAAAAAAACCATGTTCAGTGGAAAATATCCCCCCATTCTCATACATCTTGATTAGCGGCTCATAGGGGTCGGGAAGAGCAAATTTAGTCACTTCCGGGCGGATTTTCACCGCATCCCAATGCAAAAACCACTCGCAAGTTTTCTCAATAATGCCAGCCGTATAAAATGGCGCGGCGGAGAAATGAATTCCGAGGGCTTCCACCTGAGCATCACCGGCACGGTGTAACGGACATATATGAGCCGCGACATCGAAAAATGGCCACTCATCGGTACAGTTTAAAGCTTTTGCCCACAGCGCGGCGCGTCTCAGGTACTCTCGCAAGAGCGTAATGTGAGAGCTAACACGGGAATCGTCTGGATCCCATTTAATGGCCAAAATTCGCTCCCTTGCGCTGTTAACAGTGATTGGTGCAGTCATATCCTTTCTCTGATAGATTGAAGCAGTTCGTCAAGATTCGACAGATCGTCCCTCAGCGTCAATCCCTCTGGAGACTTACCAATAATTTTATCCCAGTGGGAGAAGGGATTGGGTCTGTCGGGATTGGGAGCCAAGTCATGCGCTCCATAATGCTCCGGGGTTGGCCAGTTGCCAAAGCCGGATATCGGGTCATCCCCCCAAGCTGTAGGCGATCGATAGGGCAGTCCTTGTTGCATCAGTCCTTGTTCTATATACTCGTGAGCGATCAAGCGTTTAAATTTGAGGCTCTCTCTAGGTTGCAGAGTTCCATTTTTCGCTTTGACCCACAAATCAGCAATCTGGGTATCAGGGGTGAAATTACACCGGACGGAGATAACTGTCTTTGCCTGATAATCGGGAATTTTAAGCTCGTGTTCATTGATAAAGATGTGTTCTTTTACCTTGCGAATCTGTTCTTCGGCGATTCCCAGATTTTTGGCAATTTGACTCACATCGTCCGTCATGGCGATGATTTCCTCATACTGACGGATTGCCGCTGGCTCTGCCTCTTCATACCATTTTTTCCAAATCTCGAAGGGCAGGATATCTCCCTGTTGTTTCCCCGCTTGATATTGCTGGTACTGATAACATTGATAACGCCATTCTGCTGCGCCGCGATCGTTCAAATTAGGCTTTGCACCTTCTGGCGGTTGTGGTGGCCAGTCAGAATTGGACATCTATTTGGTATTCCCTGATGATGTGGTTTCCTCCGTATAATAAGTGCTGATTGTGCTGGGTGTCGCTTAGGTTCGCAGTCCGGTAAATAGTTCGCCCGACTTTGCGCCTCAGCCAATACCTCAAGAACCAGGTCGAGCATTGCCTGAAGCGCACCGCATTCTTGCTGAAGTCCCATTAGCGCCGTCAAGTCAAGTGAAGTGCCTCTAGGGCAGTTTTTCCCGCAAGGAAAGCCAAGCCTTGATTTCGGGTTCTAACCCAAATTTATTGCTGTCATTTATGGCTGATATGACTTGCAAGCGATTTTTGAGCTGTCTTAACTCCCGAATTTCCTCTACAGGGAGGACGCGCCAATTAGCCGCCTTTTTTTCTACCTCCTCACAAGAGAGATTGAGATTCTGCCGAAACCACTGGAGAATTATGTTGATATCCAGAACAGGATGATGATCAACTACCCCAAATTTATCAATCATCCCCGCCCGCAGCATCATTGAGGAAATTCTTAAAGACTCGCCACTACCGGATTTGCTTTTATCTGCGATCGCGGCTAAGCGATCATAAATTTTTGTCGCTATTTCTGCCCATTTAATATTAGTTGAATTAGCTTGATATTTTTGGCTATCATAGGCATTCGCCGCCGCCGCATCAGCTAAACCTAGCCAATTAAATTCGGCGGGCAGGTAAAAATCTGCTGCCCAGATGTTTTGCAGCCAATCCATTGCCAATTCAGCATCTTGTTGCAGGATTTGATTTGGCTGTGTTACCAGTTCAGATTGAATCATAATTGCTCTACTCTCTAGATTTTATTAGATCCGCGTTTGTTGCGTCAACCCCTTGCTGACTGAAAGCCGTAATTCCCCTTTCCAAGCTATCTCTACTCGGTTGAAAATGCCCACTGTAATTGCTGATGCTCAGCAGGATATATTGCCCGCTAGTGCCAACAATCTCCGCTTCTCCCGCAGTCAATACCGGCTCCCCCCGAGTGATGACAGTGTGAGATATCTCTCGCCCACTCACAAATTTCGGAATCACAAGTAGTTCCCCCTCTACCGTGACCGCCCATTTAACAGTTCCCTCATTAATTATATCGTCAAATCCCGGATCGCCCACTTTAAGAGGTCTGA
This sequence comes from Oscillatoriaceae cyanobacterium M33_DOE_052, assembly GCA_015296065.1. Classification (GTDB taxonomy): domain Bacteria; phylum Cyanobacteriota; class Cyanobacteriia; order Cyanobacteriales; family Laspinemataceae; genus Koinonema. Next base: position 14,528 of record DVDU01000039.1, read on the forward strand.
CCCCCAAATTATCCGCTAACCGCAGTTCGCTCTGCAAGCGATCGGAGAGTTGATTGGAGAAAAAGCCGATGGGAAAGTTAGTAGAAGAACCAAATGTCACTTTGCTTTGACTATAATTTATGGATGGGTTTACTGGAGTCCTACCTCCGGTGTCAAGGGGAGAAACCGCCTGGACTGTACTAGCTACAAGGGAGCCTTGAGTACCAATTATCCCCCACATCCCCTCAATCTGAGCCAGAGAGGCTTGCATCCTCCCCATCCCATCATCGCAGATATCCCGAATCTGGGAAATTTACCATTGGTAACAAGTCACTTGTCACTTGTCACTTGTTACTTGTCCCTGGTCACTTGTCAAATGACCAATGACCAAGGACAAAGGACAAATGACGAAAAAAGTACCTGCCCGTAAAAATATTTACAAACTCTTTACAAGCGGCAGGCGTGCAATCGCCAGAATATGGGGCATAACTGTAGTAGCCGGGAACAGGGGTTTTTTGCCCTGATTTTTCGTGGCTCACCCCAATACTACCTCCAGAAACCGGGTTTCTCACCCCACACCGCCTATGTTTACCGCAACAGTCAAAGTTCCATTTGTTGATTTCGCGCCCATGCACCGCCCCATTCAAGGGGAGATAGAAACAGCGATTCAGTCTGTGGTGCAGCGGGGAGATTTTGTGCTGGGTGAGACCCTAGCGGAGTTTGAGAAGGCATTTGCGGCGGCTTGTGGGGTGGAATATGGAGTAGGGGTAGGTTGTGGGACAGACGCGATCGCCCTCGGACTCCAAGCCTGCGGTATCGGTCCAGGAGATGAAGTCCTCCTCCCCGCCAACACCTTCATCGCCACCCTCATCGGCGTCATCCACGCCGGAGCCACCCCGATTTTAGTCGATTGCGACCCCGAAACCGCCCTCATCGACCTAGAAGCCGCCGCCAAAGCCATCACCCCCCAAACCAGAGCAGTGGTCCCCGTCCACCTGTACGGACAAATGGTCTCCCCCAGGCAACTATTAGACCTAGCTCACCGCCACAACTTAATTATCCTAGAAGACGCCGCCCAAGCCCACCTGGCCGATCGAGAAGGCTACCCCGCCGGTAGCATTGGCACCGCCGCCGCCTTTAGCTTCTACCCCAGCAAAAACCTCGGTGCCTTCGGTGATGGCGGGATGCTCGTCACCAAAGACGCCAATATCGCCACCAAAATGCGCTCCCTGCGCAACTACGGCGCCCCCCAAAAATATCTCCACACCGAAAAAGGAACTAACAGCCGCCTCGACAGCATCCAAGCCGGTATTTTGCATGCCAAATTACCATATTTGGCCGAGTGGAACCAGCAACGTTACAGCGCCGCGATCGAGTACGATCGAGCCCTCCAACCCCTCAACAGCAAAGGCATTTTCCCCATCCAAAACCACAGCGGCGCCGGACATGTTTATCACCTCTACGTCATCCGCATCACCCCAGCCGCCCCCATTAACCGGCAAACCCTCCAAGAAGAACTCGCCAAACAAGGTATCCAAACCGGTATCCACTACCCCATACCCTGTCACCTGCAACCAGGATATCAAAGTTTAGGCTACCTACCAGGCGACTTTCCCCACTCAGAAGCCCTTGCCCAACAGATATTATCCTTACCCATGTATCCCGGCTTGAGCTACAATCAAATCGACCACGTAGTTACAGCCATCAAACAAATTCTCAATTAGTCATTTGTCCTTAGTCATTTGTGATTTGTCCTTTGGTCACAAGTGACAAGGGACAAAAGACAAGGGACGAATGACCAAGGACAAATGACGAATGACCAAGGACAAAAAACCATGAATCAGCCAAAAATCACCTTTTTACTGGAGCGATACTACGGTTGGATAATCATCGGCATTTTGGCCGTCATGTACGCCCCATTAATCCAATACTGGTATGATGGCTGGCTGCATAAAAACATCAGCATCGAACACGAATATTTTAGTCACGGACTGATTGGGCTCCCCTTTGCCGCCTGGATAGCTTGGAATGACCGGAAAAAATGGCAACGTTTGCCAGACAATGGCCATCCTCTAGCGCCAGTTTTACTGTTATGCAGCAGCATATTTTATCTCACTGGCGTGCCAGATTTGGTAAATTTGTCCTTTCCCATCATACTCACAGGGATTTGCTTGTGGTTAAAAGGCATACCGGGATTGCAAATGCAGGGATTTCCTCTGCTGCTGGTGTTTCTCGCCAGCCCCAACCAACTGCCTTACTTAATCGCTCCTTACACGTTACCGCTCCAGAGTTTTATCGCCGGTGTGGCTGGGTTTATTCTGCTGCAAATCGGGTTAGATGTGAAGGTAGAGGATATTTACTTATACGTCGGGGATGCTATAGTAGAAGTAGCCCCCTACTGTGCCGGACTGAAAATATTGTTTAGTATGCTTTATGTAGCTTTGATGCTATTATACTGGACGGACAATATATCGTCAAGTAGCAAAATTAGTTGGTTTTTGGTGGCCACAGTAATTTTAAGTGTCACGGGTAATATCATCAGAAATACGCTACTAACCTTTTTTCACGGCACAGGCAAAGATCATTTATTTGTGTGGCTCCACGAAAGTTGGGGCGGTGACTTTTATTCAGCTTGCCTACTGGGGCTGCTGATTCCTCTACTCAATGGCATTGAAAAATTGCACGACTCTTTGAGCCAGCCAGCAGATTGATAGGATTTTGTCATTTGTCATTTTCACCACAGATTATGCCCCAATCGCAGTTATCTAAAATCCTATTACTCCTGTGCCTGCTAGTGGTGCTGGTAGTAGGAGCTATTCCAGGCTACATGAAATTGAAATGGGCTTGGATGGAACCGCCCCCAGTGCCTCACCTCCAAGAACTGAGGGAATTGCAAAATCAAGGCATTAGGATTTCCGGGTGGCAAGCCATCAGGGAAGGGCAAATTACGATGGGGAGTAACACCTGGTGGAGTCAGGAATTGAAGGGGATAGATGGCACACCTGCAATGGTGTTGTTGCGGCCCCAAAAAGACCCAATGGCGCAGCCAGAGGTGGAGTGGATGGATATTAACGGCTATTGGCGGTGGCAAGTGGATGCCATGACGAAAATAGAGTTTATAGTAGAGCTAGGGTCAAAGGCGGCGGCGGCGGCAAAATCAGGGTCAAATGCCGTGGTAACGGCGCGTTTTTTCCGAGGCTGGACGGGAAAGCAAACCTATGCCGTATTGCAGTGGTACGCTTTTCCCAATGGAGGAAAACCAGCACCGAGTGATTGGTTTTGGGGCGATCGTCTCGCCCAACTCGCAGGCGATCGTCTCCCCTGGGTAGCCGCGTGCATCATCATTCCCATCGAACCCCTAGGCAACATCAACAAAATCAGACCCACAGCCGAATCTTTAGGCCAAATCGTCCAAACCGCCTTAATGGCTGGACCATTAAAATTTAGTCATTAGTCATTAATCCTTTGTTCTTTTTATTCATACAAATGAAAATCAAGTGACAAAGGACAAAGGACAAGTGACAAAGGACAAGTGACAAAGGACTTGTTACCAATGACCAATAAAACCACCCAACCCCCATTTCCCACAGGCAAAAAAGCTGGTTTGCCCGCCATTGTTGCCCCTCGTTTCGCCCTGTCGCTGTTAGTTCTGCCCAGTCTCACCATATCTTCAGTACCACCAGTCACAGCAGCGGACCAGAACCAGGCTCCACCCACCCCCACGACCACCCAACCAGTAGCAAAACCCTGCACCCCCGGTTATCAACCATCCACAGTATCCCCCACCCCCCCTTTCCAAGGGGGGGCAGGGGGGGATGCCCGTCCCCCAGTCTCCACCCGAGGGGAAAGGTCAGGACGCTATCTCCTCGGTCCGGGAGATTATATCTTCGTAGAAGTACAACCATATACCAACTTCAACTTTAATAGCCCCATTAACCCCGAAGGCAGCATCGTCCTGCCTCCCCCCCTCGGTCCATTAGTGCTGCGGGGGCTCACTATAGAACAAGCCCAAAACCTGATTCAATCGCAACTAAATCAATACCTGGTTAATCCCTTCGTGCGCTTGTCGCTCCTGCAGCAGCGTCCTGTCAACATCACCGTCACAGGGGAGGTCGGCGTACCCGGTTTTTACACCCTTCCCGGACAAGAAGCCAAACTCGCCGCTGCCATCAGAAGCGCCGGTGGCGCCAGTCCCACTGCCGATTTGCGGAATGTCCGCCTGCGCTGGCGCTCAGCCGACGGGCAACTACGAGAGCAACCATTAGACCTCCTCACCCCCCTAGAAACCGGCGACGCCCTCCCGGACCTCACCTTAGAAGACGGCGATACCATCTTTGTCCCCAAACGCCCCCTGGAGCAAGAAAGTCCCCTCGCCCTCCGTTCCAGTTTGGCTTCCAACCAAAGCGTCCCCATCTCAGTTCTGGGAGAAGTCGCTCGCCCTGGCTTTTACGAGTTACCCGCCTCACCCCGTCCCCTCGCCACCGCGCTACTGGCGGCTAGTGGCGCTACCCCGGCGGCAGATTTGCGGCGAGTGCAGGTATGTCGGCAATTGGTGGATGGCAACCTCAGCCCCCCAGTAGTGGTGGACTTGTACGCTGCTTTACAAGCAGGGGGGGACGTGCCCGAAATCGCCCTGGGGAGAGGTGATGTGGTGTTTATTCCCAAATTGGAACTGCGCCGGGATGATACTTATGACAACACTCTGGTGGGCAATTCCAACCTGGCAGCTCCCCAAACGGTGGCGGTGTCGGTGTTGGGGGAAGTGGTGCAGCCCGGTTTTTACAGCGTTGCCCCCTCTTTGCGCTCTGTGGCGGATGCCCTAGTGCAGGCGGGGCGGACGACTCCGGCGGCGGACTTGCGGCGGGTGACGGTGCAGCGGTTAGGAGCTGATGGCAAAGTCAGCACCTTGGAGGTTGACCTATTTACACCATTGCAAACCGGGGGGGAAGTGCCAGACATCCGCTTGGCGAATGGGGATGTGGTGTTAGTGCCGAAACTGGAATTAAATCAGAATGGGGAGTATGACAGTAGGCTGGTGAGTCGATCGAGTTTGGCGGCGCAGCAACCGGTACAGGTGACAGTGTTGGGGGAAGTTGCCCAGCCCGGATTTCACGACTTACCGCCATCCCAGCGTCCTGTCCCAGGGGCGCTGCTAATTGCTGGTGGTTCTACGGCGGATGCAGATTTGCGCGAGGTGCGGGTAAGGCGGTTGCTCCCAGATGGGAGGGTGAGTGAGGAAGTGGTAGATTTGTTTACGCCGCTGCAAACTGGGGCCGAGCTGCCAGATGTGTACTTGGCGGCTGGGGATGTGGTGTTTGTGCCCAAGTTGCAACCGGGGACCGATGATGATTACGATCGCCAGCTTGTAGCCCGCTCCGGTCTCGGCAAAGAGCAGATGCTGGTAAGGATTTTGAGCTATCCTGGACAAGGGGTGAATGTAGTGGCCTTGCCTAATGGCAGCAATTTTGCCGATGTGGTTAACACCATTCCCATTGGGGAAGCGGATATGCGGGACATCACCTTAGTGCGGTTCGACCCCGTACAGGGAAGAGCCATATCCCGCACGATCGACGCCAAAGAACTGCTCAAAGGTGACATTTCCCAAAATATCCCCCTGCAAGATAACGATGTCATTGTGATTGGGCGCAATCTTGGCAGCAAGATAACTTATGCCCTGAGAACCTATACCCAACCGTTCCGGGATGTTTTAGGTTTCCTGCTGTTTTTCGACCAAATCCGAGACACCACTCAAACTTTATTTGGTTCCGGTTCTGATTCTAATTCCAATTCCAATTCCAATTCCAATTAAATTCAAATATTTGTCCTTGGTCATTGGTCATTTGTCCTTGGTCATTGGTCATTTGTCCAATGTCATTTGTCCAATGTTATTTGACAAGGGAGTAGGGGCGATTGGCTTTCTCCCCCGTACCAAGTGACAAGTGACAAGTGACATTGGTCATTTTTTCCTTGGTCATTGGTCATTTGGGTATTCGAGTTCACTCAAGTGACAAGTGACAAATGACAACTGACAAAGGACAAGTGACAAGGGACAAGGAACAAATACTATGGCTTCATCAATTGTCAAGCGCTATTTAATCGCCTTACCAAAATACAAATGGGTGGGATTAGGGGCTTTGATCCTGATTATGGGAGCTTCATCGGCAATGACGATGAAAGACACCCCACCCACTACTTACGATGCTAGGGGTTTCCTCGCCTATAACAGCAACCCGGTGTCTTTCACCAAGGCGGGGAATGACATTCAGACCCTGGGCAAGAACCTAACTAAAGAAATTCTCCTCGATGAAAACCTGATTAAAGTAGTAGCCGAGCGGACAAATGAAGACGTAAAAAAAATTAAAAGTCGGTCATCGGTAAGAAAGTCTGAGGATGGGGAACTCCCCCAACTTAAGGTTTACTACGATCGGGCAGAAAGCCCGGAAAAAGCGAAGATAGTGATAGATGCGCTGATGGAGGCGATGATTGAGCAGAGCCGCCAAATCAATTCCATTCGGTTGGGATTGGTGATCGCAGCCTTGGAAAAACGCTTACCGGAAGTGGAGCAGAAGCTAAAAAAGGCGGAAAATGACGTAGAAGCATACATTCGCCGGGAAGGGGTGAAGATTTTGGCCGCCAAGTCCGGGAGTTTGCCCGGAGCGATCGTCACCAACGAACAACAGCAACGACAGCTCCGCCTAGACTTGGAGGGAATAGATGCTCAAATTAGCTCTTGGGAACAGCGCCTCGGACTGACCGCCCGCCAAGCATCCGTAGCCCAAGCCCTCAGCGCCGACCCAATTATCGCCCAAATGCGGGCAATGCTTCAGCAAACCGAAACCCAGATAGAACTACGCTCTAAAGACCTCCGGCCCCCACACCCCGAGATGATTCAACTGCGCAAGCAGCAAGAATCTTATGAGCAATTGCTAGAAAAACGCGCCGCCGAGGTAATTGGTGGCAACGGTATCACCGCGCCTTTATTGGGGGCGGCTCAAATCCGCAAAGATAGCAGCTTAGACCCCGCCAGACAGCAAATGGCCCAGAATTTGATTACCCTGCAAACTCAGCGGGAGACATTGCAGCGACAACTAGAGATGCTGATGAAAACCGAGCAGCAGCTCAAGCGGGACTACGCCACGATTCCCAATTTGGAGCTAGAAAGGCAACGTTTAGAGCAGCAGGTGGGTTTACACAAGCAACTTTACGACCAGCTCCAGGGGGCTCTAGCCGATGCCAGGGCCGCAGAGGCAGAAACCGTGCCCAGTTTGACTCTCGGTCAACCCTCTTACGTGAATGAGGTCAAGCCTCCCAGCCAAAATCCCCTCCTGACCATAATTTTGGGTGCAATTATGGGGATGGCAGTGGGCAACGGTTTGGTATTGGTGCTGTCCCTGCTCGAAGGCAAGTTCTACACAATGGAGGAAGTGCGGGGCGCTTTACAGGGTATGGATTTGCGAGTTTTGGGCATATTACCAGCAGTAAGAGCAAATATGGAACTCGAGGAGATGCCCCTACTGCTAGACCCCTATTCTCCCTACCTGCATTTTTATGAACAAATGCGCCTGGAGCTGAAGCGTCAGAGGGAAAAACCCATCAAAGTGTTGCTGCTCACCAGTGCGGCCCGGGGTGAGGGGAAGAGTTTTTGTGCTTATAATTTGGGCATTGCAGCGGCGCGATCGGGGAAGCGAACCCTAGTAATTGAAGCGGATTTGCGATCGGCCTCCAACAGTCACTTCCTCAAAGTCACTCCCGACCCCCTAGCCATCTCCGAACCCCTACAATACTACGGTCAGCTCAGCCGCTGCATCCGCTTAGTGCCAGAAGTAGAAAATCTCTACATCATCCCCACCCCAGGTAAAGTCCGCTCTAGTGCTGCCATCCTCGAATCCAGCGAAATGCGCCACATCCTAGAGGATGCCAAAATCCGTTTTGATTTCGTCATTGTCGATGCTCCCGCCCTCAACGTCGGCAACGATGCCTTTTTGCTCGAGCCTTACACGGATGGGATGGCGATTGTCACCCGCGTGGGACATACCATGAGCGGTATGCTCGCCGAATACGTCGCTCCCCTCACCGAAGCCGAAGATGTCCAAATACTTGGAGCCATTATCAACAGCGCCGCCCTTGCCGTCAATCTTGAAGAAGAAGAAATCCTCGACCTCCAGAGTTCGATCGTCGAACCATCTCTATTAGCACCAGCACCCCTAGGGGAGATGGGGACTTCTGGACAGGGAGACGGGGGGACCGGGGGGAGTGTGGGGAGTGT
>DVDU01000251.1 GCA_015296065.1 Oscillatoriaceae cyanobacterium M33_DOE_052
GGGGAACCTGGAGTGAAAACCATTTGGCGGGGTCTGCAACGACTCCATGATATCTCTACCACTTGGCTACTACTTTATCAAAGTGACATCTCAACTGTCAAGGCTAATGATGTTAAGAAAGATGTGAGTAAGGCATAGCTTATCAAGGGGGGTGGCGAAGCCGGGGGGATCCAAAAACCCCAGCGAAGCCGAGACCGCCATCATCACCGCTGCCCAAAAACTCAGTGAGGAAAAACGCTTTTTTCATTGGGATTTGGAGTTTCCCGAAGTGTTTATCGATTTGGAAACTGCCAGTTGGCATAATCATCCCGGTTTTGATGCGGTGGTGGGTAATCCGCCTTACGATGTTTTGGCAGAAAGAGAGAGACAAGAGAATTTAGCCGGTTTGACTACATACCTGAAATCTAATCCGGTTTTTGCCCATAGTATAGGCAGCAAGTTAAATTTATTTAGGTTCTTTATGAGTCGAGCTGATTATCTCCTATCTCGCCAGGGATGTTGTGGGATGATTATCCCTATGTCCTTTTTAGGGGATAAACAGGCTGTGGGGCTGAGAAAATTTTTCTTGGAAAGGCAAAAAATTCGGTTGGTTAATGCTTTTCCCCAAAAAGACGACCCGAATCGCCGAATTTTTCCAGAAGCGAAACTCCCTACTTGTATTGTCATTTTCAGTGGTAATGCCCAAACAGACAAGATTACAGTCACAGTGCATCCGGGTAATCGTTTAGAGGAGATTTCCGGTGAGTTTGAATGCAGTTTAACGGAAATTCAGGCATTCGACGAGGAAAATTTGCCGATTCCCCTGCTTTCCTCTGAAGAATTCAAAGTTTTACGGTTGTTGGCTGATGCCAAGAAACTGCAAAGGCTAGAAAACATCTGCAAAACTTATCAGGGGGAAATTAACGAAACAAATATGGCTGATTTGATAAGTACCGAGCCAAATAGCGGCGAGCGGATATTGCGGGGAGGGAATGTGCAAAGATATGAGTTGATACCCGAACCTAAACAGGGTGTGGCTAAATATCTGGATGTGGAGAAATACCGTCAGGGAGTGGGAGGAGAGCGAAGTCACCATCCCCAGCTACCACGCATTGGCTATCAGAGAAATGCTGCTCTTGATAGTTATAAACGGCTGATTTTTGCCATTTTACCAACTCCCTGCTATTGTTTTGATAGTATATCATATTTTTTGATTACAGATAAAAATCAGGCGTTAGCTTTACTAGCGATGCTCAACTCTCGTTTGCTAGAGTGGCGATTTAGGTTAACCAGCAGTAATAATCATGTGAGTACATCAGAAATTGCCGCTTTGCCCATTCCTAAATTTACTTTCACTACGCCACAGCATCAACTCCAGCAAGCGGTAGAATATGCGATTACACTTTACCACGAATATCAAACCAATGGCCACCCCGATGCTATCTTATCCCAAGTTAAGCATCACCTAAGCCAAGAACCGGAAGAATCAGACGTTATCCACGATTTATTAGCTTATCTCGCCGAGCAAATGACGGCACTTAACCAGCAAAAGCAAGGGGAAATTAAAGGCTTTTTGCAATGGTTGGAAGGATTTATCGGTTGCCCCATTGACGATTTGACCAATAAATCTAAAATCCAGAACTATTTGGGAGACTATTACAAAAATGAACCGCCTCTGAATTTTGATGAGTTAATCGCTATTCTGAAGAAAAACCAGAAGAAAATTCAAATTAACCCAGTTGCCCGCCAAGAGCAGGAAACCTTAGAAAAGGAATATCAAGCTAGTTTAAACACTTTGCTACCGCTGAAACGGCAACTGATGCGGTGTGACAAGCTGATAGATATGATTGTTTATCAACTCTATGGACTGAGGGAGGAGGAGATTGCCATTGTGGAGAGACGCTGAGCAGGAACACGCTGGGGAAAGCTCCCCCGGTGAGGGAATCTGCTGATGAATTGCTCTACAGGGTTTACGGCTGCCCCATCTCATCATACAATAGATGCCGTAACCACTCATGGCGAAGCATTACGGTCATATATTTTCTGTCTCAGTCAAAGATTATACAATGGAATGCTTCGCCCCTACGGAGTTAATTTATGCCAATTGCCATCGACTTTGGAACTAGCAACACTGTAATTGCTCGCTGGAATGCTGCCACGAATCAGCCAGAAACGGTGAAACTACCGGGTTTGGCTTGGCAGATGGGACAAAATCCGCCTTTGATTCCGAGTTTGCTGTATGTAGAAAACGCCGCTAAAGGTCAAGTTAAGGTGGGTCAAACGGTGCGAGATTTGGGTTATGATGTGAAAAATGACCCCCGATTTTTCCGCAGTTTTAAACGGGGAATTGGCACGAAAACTAGCGGATTTTTGCCGGAATTAGACGGAGAAACGGTGAGTTTTGAACAGGTGGGAGAGTGGTTTCTCTCTCAGGTGGTGGCGGGAATTAAGCAAGTGCCTTTACCGGTGGATTCTTTGGTGCTGACTGTGCCTGTAGATAGTTTTGAAGCCTATCGCCAATGGTTGGCAAAAGTCTGCCAAAAATTGCAGGTGGAAAAGGTGCGGATGCTGGATGAACCGACAGCGGCGGCTTTGGGTTATGGGATGACGGAGAAAGAGCTGCTGCTGGTAATTGATTTTGGTGGTGGCACTTTGGATTTATCTTTGGTGCGGTTGGATGTGGAGGCACAGAAGCAACCTTTGGGGTTTATTCTGAAATGGGGGGAGAAAATGTTTGCGGAAAAGTCGGGACAACGCCCCCAAATTGCGCGGGTGTTGGCGAAGGCGGGGAAGAATTTGGGGGGGACGGATATTGATAATTGGTTGGGTGATTATTTTGCGGCTCAGCAAGGGATACGGAAAAGTAGCTTGACGGCTCGGTTGGCGGAGCGGGTGAAAATTCAGCTTTCTATGCAGGATAAAGCGTCGGAGGTGTATTTTGATGAGGAAAATTTCCAGAGTTGCGATTTGGTATTAGACCGAGGTGGTTTTGAGGAGATTTTGGCGCAAAATCGGTTTTTTGAGCAGCTAGATGAGGCGATCGAGCAGGTATTGCGCCAAGGTCGAATGCAGGGTGTGGATGTGGGGGATATTGATGGGGTGTTGCTGGTGGGGGGGACGGTGCAAATACCGGCGGTGCAAAGGTGGGTGAGGGGGTATTTTGCGGAGGAGAAGATTCGATCGCTCCTGCCATTTGAAGCTATAGCCCGAGGTGCTTTGCAGGTGGCGCAAGGAATTGAGGTGAAAGATTTTTTATATCACAGCTATGGCATCCGCTACTGGGACCGCCGCCAGCAATGTCACAATTGGCATCCGTTGATTAAGGCGGGACAGCCTTATCCCACGGGGAAGCCGGTAGAATTGGTGTTGGGGGCTTCTTTGGAAAATCAGCCGTCTATTGAGGTGATTATTGGGGAGTTGGGGGCGGAAACTGGGGGAACGGAGGTGTATTTTGATGGCGATCGCCTCATCACTCGCTCGGTGGCGGCGGGGAATACCTCAGTGCAACCCCTGAACGATCGCGCCGGGGCCCGCACCATTGCCAAACTCGACCCACCGGGAAATCCCGGGAGCGATCGGATTAAAATTGCCTTTACCGTAGATGAAAGCCGCCGCCTGTGCATCACCGTCGAAGACTTATTTACCGATGCCATCTTGCTAGAAAATCAACCGGTTGTAGAATTAAGTTAATTAATTGGCTCGTAGTAGGGCTTTAGCCCTCCAAAACCCAGATTTTTTTGGGCTAAAGCCCTACTACAAACCTAAGCGGGCTAAAGCCCAACTACGAACTTATGAGGGCTAAAGCCCAACTACAAACCTTTAATCATGCACCACAACTGGGGTGCCAATATCAGCCCAATTAAACAGCCATTCGGCGTGATTTACCGCCACATTAGTGCAACCGTGGCTCACAGGAGTACCAAAATTGTTGTGCCAGTAAGCACCATGAATAGCATAGCCCCCATAGTAGTACATCGTGAAGGGCACATCAGGCACATCGTAACCAGGACCAGTCATCCTGGCTCTCTCATATTTGGTTTGAATCGCGAAAGTACCGGGAGGGGTGGGGGTTGATTCTTTACCGGTGGAAATGATAATAGAGTACACCGGTTTACCCCCTTCCCAAGCGGTTAAGGTTTGCCGGGTTAAGTCGATTTGAATCCACCGCTCGGTAGAGCTTTGCAAAGCCAGTAGTTTTCTAGCGATCGTATCTTCGCTAGCGATCGCATCTTCTGGAATATTAGCGCTTACTAAAGAGGGAAACGCCAGCACCGGAGATATAGTCAGAGCTACACCAGCAACTACTAGACCACACCGACGCCACCAAGAAAAAGATATCACACTTTTCACAGCAGACAATCTCCTGAATTGAAAAATTTATATTTTGGGGACAAGCCGGGTTTCTTCAGCAAAATCTCTGAGAGAAACGAGAAATCGGGGAGAAACCGGGTGGCTTCACCAAAATCTCTGAGAGAAACCAGAAATATTCCTCAGAAACCCGGTTTCTGAATCTGAAGAAACCCGGTGCTTTAATTGTAACGCAGCCAAAACCCTGGATTCAGAAACCGAGTTTTTAGCGGCACAAGAGCGGATTCTACCGCGTCAAGCGCTGGTGTAGAAGATGACAGCGGTAAGCAACACCATCCCAATTACCAGCAGCCAGCAATTCTTTGGGAAACAAATCCCCCGCCAACCCCACAGCGACGGCACCCGCTGCTAATAGTTCCGGTGCATTTTCCCCTGTGACGCCGCCAGTGGGAATTAGGGGAATATTGCCTAATGGTCCGCGCAGGCTTTGGAGATAACTGGCACCACCAACAGCAGAGATGGGAAATACCTTGACACAGGAGGCACCGAGTTGCCAAGCGGTGACGATTTCAGTGGGGGAAAGCGCCCCTGGGACGATCGGCACACCCGCATCAGTGGCAGCTTGGATCAGATTGGCGCTAACGTGGGGGGTAAAAATAAATTGGGCACCAGCAGATAAGGCATTTTCCAGGTCTTCGAGAGTTAAAATAGTACCAGTACCGATAGTGAGATGGGGGAAATCAGCCCGCAACGCAGCAATTAACTCGCCAGCCCGATCGGTGTTCCAAGTAATCTCAATCAGACCCATGCCAGAGCGTGCCACTGCCGCTGCCATGTGATAGCCTAATTCCCACTGGGGGCTCCGGACGACGGCGATCGCCCGATATCGCTGCAATAAATTTAACCAACAATCGCGCACGCTCACCAAAATCGCAATTCAGTTTAGGATTAAAGGCAGGAAATACCCGCCATCATATATTAAGGATAAACCCTTGCGCCGCCAGCAGCCATGAGCTACTGCATTAACCCCAAATGTCCCAAGCCAGCCGACCCCCTCAACGCGCAAAACCGCATTTGTCGCCATTGTGGTTCGGCACTTTTCATCCAAGGACGCTATCGTGCCACCAGGCTGCTCGGCGAAGGCGGTTTCGCCAAAACCTTTGAAGTAGAGGAGCGTGGCACCCCCAAAGTCCTCAAAGTCCTACAGCTACGCCAAGCCAAAGCCGTTTCCCTCTTTCAAAGAGAAGCTCATGTATTGCAGAAACTCCGGCATCCCGGCATTCCTCGGGTTGAAGCTGGGGACTATTTTACCTTTTCCCCCCGCCACAGCGCCACCGAAGTTCACTGCCTAGTGATGCAGAAAATCGAAGGCTGTAACCTGGAAGAATGGCTCAGCCAGAGGCAGCACAGACCCATCAGCCAGCGCCAAGCTCTTGACTGGTTGCGCCAGCTTACGGAAATTTTACGGGAAATCCACAGCCACCAATATTTCCACCGGGATATCAAACCCACTAACATTATGTTGCAGCCCGGTGGCAAACTCGCCTTAATTGACTTCGGTTCCGTCCGCCAAGTCAGCGGCACCTATTTGGCAAAAATGGGTGTGGGACACCAAGGCACTATTATCGCTTCTAAAGGTTACGCCCCACCGGAACAAGAAAACGGCCATCCTGTACCCCAATCGGATTTTTTCGCTCTCGGGCGCACTTTTGTGCATTTGCTCACGGCTCGGCATCCTTTGGAATTTTACGACGCCTTCACCGACGAGCTGCGGTGGCGCCAAGCCGCTCCCCATATTTCCCCAGAATTAGCTGATTTTATCGACTATCTCACCCAACGTTTGCCGGGACAACGGCCCCAAAATACACAGGTGATTTTTCAGTGTTTGGGCGCGATCGAGCGTTCTGGCCAAAAATCCCGCCCCCCAAACCAAGGGAGGTTTGGGGGGATGGCTCAAGCCCATCATCAATTACCAAAAGCATCCCACCCGAAGGTTTTCTCTTGGAAAATGCCATTGCTGGCATTGAGCGGTTTGGTGTTGCTCCCGGGTTTAGCCTGGACTCAGGTAAAAATTTATCCTTATTTAAGTTCGATCATGGGTTCTGAATCACCACCAAAATCAGCCCAGAGCCCACCCAAGCCCAGAATAGCCACAGCGGCGATACCCATTTCTGCCGCCCCAAAAGTCTTATCACCCCAAATTGCCCCCACTAAAACCCTCGCCGGTCACTCCCAACAGGTTCGCTCTGTGGCTTTCAGTCCTGACGGTCAAACTTTGGCTAGCAGCAGTATTGATGGCACGATTAAACTTTGGGATATCGCCAAAGGTAACACGCGACAAACCCTGAAGGTGGATACCGCCCCGGGAGAGATGGTTTACTCTTTATTGGCCATCAGCCCCGATGGGGAAATCCTCGCTAGCAACAGTGGTTCTAGGGGCAGCATCGAGATTTGGAATCTGAAGAGCGGTAAATCTTTGCAGGAAGTTCAGGCACAAACTGCAGGCGTCGCCGCGATCGCCATCAGCCCCAACGGCGAAATTTTGGCCACCGGTTCCCCCGATGGCACCATCCAATTATGGAATTTACCCGGCGGCACTCAGATTAAAAGTTTTTCCCTCCATATCGGTCCGGTGCAAGCTCTCGCCATCAGTCCCGACGGCAAAACCCTCGCCACTGGGTTTCAAAACGGCTCCATCAAACTGTCCCCACTCAACCCTGGGAATGACTCCCCCCCAGAGGATAATCAAGAATTTCCCAACCCACTCCTGCTCGGTCACGTTAATAACATCCATTCCGTGGCCTTCTCTCCCGACGGCAAAATCCTCGCTAGCGGTAGTGCTGACAACACGATTAAACTCTGGGATGTAACTACAGGTAAACTGCGCCACAGCTTATCTAGCAATCAAGGCATTATTTATTCTGTGTCCTTCAGTGGTGATGGCAAAATGCTGGCGAGCGGTAGTTCTTCTGGGCAAATTCAGCTCTGGAACGTGGCCACAGGTGCTGCCATCAAAAATCTCCCTGCCCATTCTGGATTAGTGGAATCTGTGGCCTTTTCTCCTGACGGTCGCACCCTCGCCAGTGCTAGCGCCGACAAAACCATCAAGATTTGGGCTTTACCTTAAAGGCTGATTTTTTTAACTCATATGAAAGATGATTAAATATTTAATTTTTAGCGTGATTTATATCGTTTTTAGATAAATAAATATATTTTTCACAAAAATTATGGCGCCAGGGGTGGTCGATCGATATGGCCGGGGCGATCGGCGCCATCAACTCTCGCTCACCAGTAGCCCGAATACGCTATCATCCAATGGGAGGCAGTGATGTTTGCCAATCCCTTTGCGGGGATTAAAATCCCACCAAAGGCACTAACTCATACTAGCCATGCGCAACGACTCAGAACCAAAAGCCCTGCCACCCACAGTCCAGCGAGCTATCCCCGCATTTCGCATCGGCGGCTGGATCAGCTTCTGGGTACAAGTAGTTTTAGCCGTAGTTGCAGGCATCATTTTTTTATTCGCCGTTTTATTTGAACGCTCCCGCACCGGCGACACAGCCAACAATCCCGGCACCAACGCGGGCATCTTCTTTGCCGTCGCCGGACTCGTCGCCCTGGGAATTAGCATTTATTGGGCATTCCGCTACACCCGTCTTGCCCGCCAGCTCGGCGCCGCGCAACCAGGACTGCGCCCCCGCAAAGCCGACGCCATCCAAATGCTCCGCATCGGCGTTATCGTTAATTTATCAGGTATGGCCCTCAGCCTCATGGCCGCCGAATCTATTACCGGTATTCTCTTAGGCAAAGCCCTCCAGCCCCAAGGCGGTAGGTTTCGCACTGACCTGAGTCTCGATCAATTCATTCAACCCCTAGATATTTTCGTCGTCCTCGCCAACACCCACACCATTGTGGCTCACTTCGCGGGTCTGATCACCGCCTTATGCCTGATTGACTGGCTCGGGCGTCAGTCTAAATCCTAGGGGGATATGTACTGATAGACTCTGCTTGAGCCCAAATACCAGCTTTGGGCTGTCGGGGTGATTCGCGAATCACCCCGACAGCGAACTTTGATCTCCTAAATGAGGAAGTTGGGCAGATTTATGATAAAATTTAATAAAAGTTAAAATTTCGTCACTAATAATCCCGGATGAGCTTATTGGTTGTCGGTGCCACTGGTACCCTGGGCAGACAAATCGCCCGCCGCGCCCTAGATGAAGGCTATCAGGTCAAATGTTTGGTCCGCAGTTTCAACAAAGCGTCTTTTTTAAAAGAATGGGGCGCTGAATTGGTGCGGGGAAACCTTTGCGCTCCCGAGACCCTCCCCAGTGCCCTTGAAGGCGTCACCGCCATCATCGATGCGGCCACTGCTAGGGCTACAGATTCCCTCAGCATTAGACAGGTGGATTGGGAGGGCAAAGTTGCCCTGATGCAAGCAGCCAAGGCTGCCGGAGTTGAGCGGTACATTTTCTTTTCGATTCTGGATAACGAAAAGTACCCCCATGTGCCTTTGATGGAAATCAAGAGATGCAATGAAGCATTTCTGGAATCATCGGGTTTGACATACACGACCCTGAGATTAGCGGGTTTCTTGCAGGGTCTCATCGGTCAATACGCCATTCCCATTCTCGATAATCAGTCGATCTGGGTGACGGGGGAAACTGCCCCGATCGCCTACATAAACACCCAAGACATCGCGAAATTCGCCGTCCGTGCCCTTGCTGTGCCAGAAACGGAAAACAAAACTTTTCCCGTGGTTGGTTCGAGAGCGTGGAACGCTGACGAAATCATTCAGGTCTGCGAGCGCCTTTCGGGCAAAACTGCTAAGGTAAATCGCATCCCGATCGGCCTGTTGCGCGGCGTGCGCGGAATTACCCAATTTTTCCAGTGGGGCTGGAATGTGGCCGATAGACTCGCTTTTGCCGAGGTGCTGGCTTCGGGAAAACCCCTGGTGGCGTCGATGGAGGATGTTTACACCGTTTTCGGCTTAGACCCTCGGGACACTACTACCCTGGAAGCCTATATGCAAGAATACTTCAGCCGAATTTTGAAGAAATTAAAGGAATTAGATTACGAAAAGGGGAAAGGCAAAAATCATTCCAAAAGAAAGATTCCTTTCTAAACTCCTATCCCTTCGGCCAAGAAAAAGCCACCACTTTTCACGGGCAACCCTAGACCGGGTGCAGCCATCGTGGTAAATTTGCCTCGTATTAGGGCTGTAGCCCATCCCCCACTCTGTTACCTTAGACCCCCAATACCCCGTGCCCAAAGCTGGCATTATTTATAACGACGCTAAACCTATCGCTTGTCAAGTCGCTGCAAAGTGGTTTGGCGAGCTGACTGCTGCTGGTTGGGAAGTTGTGATGGCCACCGGGGCCGGCGGCATTCTCGGCTATTCCAGCCCGGAAAAGCCGGTGTGTCATACCCCGATCGAAGCACTTGTACCTGCCGGGTTCGATCGGGATATGACCTTTGCCCTGGTTTTGGGCGGCGATGGCACCGTCCTTTCTGGATGCCGCCAAGTCGCTCCCTCCGGCATTCCCATCCTGGCCGTGAATACTGGTCATATGGGTTTCCTCACCGAAGCCTATCTCAACCAGCTACCAGAAGCGATGGCAAAGGTGCTGGCTGGTGAGTATGAAATCGAAAAACGGACAATGCTCACGGTGAAGGTGATCAGAGAACATACTCACATCTGGGAAGCACTCTGTTTAAATGAAATGGTGCTGCACCGGGAACCTTTGACCAGCATGTGCCACTTTGAAATAGAGGTGGGCAGGCACGCCCCGGTAGATATCGCCGCCGATGGGGTGATTATCTCAACCCCCACCGGCTCCACCGCTTACGGTCTCTCCGCAGGCGGTCCGGTGATTACCCCGGGGGTGCCTGTATTACAACTGGTGCCCATATGTCCTCATTCCCTGGCATCTCGGGCACTGGTGTTCGCTAATACCGAACCAGTGACGATTTTTCCCGCCAACCCCAACCGTTTGGTGATGGTGGTGGATGGAAATGCTGGGTGTTATGTGCTGCCGGACGATCGGGTGCGGGTGGAGCGATCGCCCTACACCGCCCAATTTATCCGTCTCAAACCCCCGGAATTTTTCCACGTCCTCCGCGAAAAACTCGGCTGGGGACTCCCCCACGTGGCCAAACCCACCTCCGTAGAACTGCCCTAAACTTTCGCAATTTCCCTGTGGGCAGGCAACAACATATGCTAAATGCTCCCATCTCCCACAATTCGCCATCTTCTCGATTTGGCTGGACAATGGGACATAGGGGCAATACGCATATATTGCCCCTACTATGATAAATTTTCCCCTGATCCATTCTCACAGCATCAGCAAATCCCATCACCATATTTGGACAGGGCTAAAGCCCAACTACAAGCCTGCAAATCGCTTCCCCCATCAGCAATCTCCGGAGGCAAAAATTCACCGTGAATATCGAACTAACCGCAATCAGAGAAATATTTGAAAAAGGCGGCGAAGCCATGTGGCCGCTCCTATTTCTCTCCATCCTCTCCCTCGCCACCATCCTAGAAAGAATGGTATTCTGGACAAGCGTCACCCTCAAAGAAAAAGAACTGGTTAACCGCGTCTTAGAAGCCGCCCGATACGATTGGCGAGTCGCCCACGAAATCGCCCGCCAAGCCAGCAAGCAGCCTGTAGGCAGATTTCTCTACGCCCCCCTGCGCCTACAAAACCCCGACCCCGAGGTCTTCAAACTCGCCCTCGAAGCCGCCGCCGACAACGAACTTACTTCTATGCGTCGGGGCGAAAAAGTCCTCGAAGCCGTTATCGCCCTCGCCCCCCTCTTGGGCCTTCTCGGCACCGTTTTGGGTCTCATCAAATCCCTCGGTTCCATCACCCTCGGCGACATCGGTACTGACGCCAGCCGCGAAGTCACCACCGGTATCGGCGAAGCCCTCATCACCACCGCCACTGGCCTGATCATCGCCATTTTTACCGCCGCTTTCTACCGGATGTTTCAAGGCTTCTTATTCTCCCAGATCAAAATGTTCCGCAAATGCGGTAACGAACTAGAATTGCTCTACCGCCAATACTGGCCCTACGCCCCCAAAACCAGCCCCACACCCCCCGAACCCACCCCCGACACACCCGCAGAAACTCCCCCCTACCCCTCCTACCGAGAACCCAACCCTCAAGACTCAGCCATCAACGGCGCCTCTCCCACCCAGTCCCCACCAGACGCCCAAACCCAGCTCCCAGAAGACCAGGAGCCTCCCTCTAACATCGGCCCCTCTACCACCATTCAGTAGGAGCCGGAAAAAGGTTCCTCGTTGGGTTAGGGCTTGTCCCCCGTGGCGGTCTCCACGATCGTCTCTCCCAAAAGTCCTTGATTTCAACATCTCAGACACAGGGGAAACCTTGGGCACCAGGGTTTTTCCTTTCTTGCTTTCTCGGAAAAGCGATCGCCCCCCAACTCCCCCAAAACTAGCTACATAATTCTATTCTCATCCCTTGTCCTTTGCTATACTGGCTCTAAAATTACTCCATAACTCTAGTGGAGGCAACCATGCAAGTCCAACTAAAACAAATCGTCGTTCCCCCCGGTCAGCAACTCCTAATGACTGATATTAGCTGGCAGATGTATGAACAAATACTAGAGGAATTTGGGGAAAAACGCGGAGCTAGGATTAATTACAGTCAGGGAATCTTAGAAATTATGGCGCCATTGCCAGAACATGAAGATGATAAAGTAATGATTGCTGACTTGGTAAAAGCGATATTGGAAGAATACGACATTGAATTTCGCAGTTTAGGTTCAACTACCTTTAAAAGCGAACAAATGAAACAAGCCTTAGAAGCTGACGACTGTTTCTATATAGAAAATGAGGCAGCGGTTCGGGGGAAAAAACGCATTGATTTAACTATAGACCCGCCCCCAGATTTAGCCCTTGAGATTGACATTACCTCTCGCACCCGGTTTAATAATTATGAAGCGTTAGGTGTGAAAGAATTGTGGCGCTTTAATGGCACCAAATTAGAGATTAATGTCTGGCAAGAGGGGGAATATATTCAATGTGAAACCAGTCCTAATTTTCCTGGGTTGCCTGTGGGTGAGGTAATTCCTGAGTATCTGGAACGGAGTAAGATTGAAGGACGGAATAAGACAATGAAAGCTTTTCGCACTTGGGTGAGGGAAAAAATTGCCGAATAATAAGCAGAACCATAGAAGATAAAATGAGCGATCGCACCACATTGGTTAGTTGACGCCAACGACACAGCCTTGTTTCCTACATATATGCAAGCCAAAAATTATTTAAAATATGTATGAATAATATTTAGCATTCCCCACCGATTCATCTCACCAGCGAACAAAAATCAGGGTATAGCAATGGCCACAGTTAATGAGACAACAGATGTAGTAGTAATTGGCAGCGGGATTGGTGGTTTGAGCTGTGCTGCCCTGCTGGCAAAATACGGCTTAGATGTCACCGTATGCGAGAGTCACACCATCCCTGGTGGCGCCGCCCACAGTTTTGAGCGCCACGGCTATAAGTTTGATTCCGGTCCGTCTCTCCATTCTGGACTCTCCTATAGCCCTTCCTCTAACCCCTTGCGCCACGTATTGGATGCCATTGGGGAAACCGTACCCTGCACTACTTACGATATTTGGGGATGTTGGCTCCCAGAAGGGAATTTCAACGCCGCTGTAGGTGCGGACCAGTTTTGTGAGGTACTGGAAAACCTGCGGGGTAAACCGGCGGTGCAGGAATGGCGCCAACTGCAGCGGGTGATGGAGCCTTACGCCAAAGCCGCCACCGCACTCCCCCCAGCAGCGGGGCGTTTCGACTGGGGCGCTATCTTCACTATAGGCAAGTTTTTGCCCAGTTTGCTACCCCATATCGCCAGTTTCCCCAAACTGAGCGGACCGTTTAGCGAAATTGCCGACGAAGTAGTTAAAGATGAATTTATCCGCAATTGGCTAAATTTGCTCTGTTTTATGCTCTCTGGACTGCCTGCAAATGCCACCAGCGCCGCTGAAATGGCGTTTATGTTTGCGGAATGGTATCGTCCTGGGGTGCTACTGGACTATCCCCTGGGGGGTGGTGGCGCCATTATTGATGCTTTGGTGCGGGGTTTGCAAAAATATGGCGGCGAGTTGGTTCTCAATGCGCATGTGGACGCTGTGCTGGTAGAAGGAAACCGCGCCGCTGGGGTGCGTTTGCGCGGTGGGAAGGAAATTAGGGCGCGCCGATCGGTGGTTTCTAATGCGTCGGTGTGGGATATGCTGAAACTGCTACCAGATGGGTCTGTACCACAACGGTTTCGGGAAGAAAGGCAAGCTATCCCCCCCTGTGACAGCTTTATGCACCTGCATCTGGGAATTGATGCTCAAGGACTGCCTGACAACCTCGCCTGTCATCATATGGTAGTGAATGATTGGGAAAAAGGGGTGACAGCAGAACAAAATGTGGTAGCGGTGTCGATTCCTTCTCTGCTGGACCCGTCTTTGGCGCCGCCGGGAAAACAAGGGATTCACGTTTATACACCAGCTACTGAACCTTACGCGCTTTGGGAGGGACTGGACCGGCGCAGTGAGGCTTATGCACAGTTGAAACAGGAGCGATCGGACGTGATGTGGCGCGCTCTAGAGCGCATCATCCCAGATATTCGCCGCCGATGCGAATTAACCCTGGTGGGAACGCCGTTAACCCACGAGCGGTTTTTGCGCCGTCATCGAGGGTCATATGGCCCAGCAATTGCAGCGGGTAAAGGTTTCTTTCCTGGACCGGGAACACCGATAGAAGGGTTACTTTGTTGTGGTGATGGTACATTTCCCGGAATTGGCGTCCCCGCAGTGGCGGCGAGTGGGATGTTGGCGGCAAATACTATAGTTTCAGTAGCCAAACATTTGCAAATGTTGGATGATATCCGGTGGTAAAAGTAGGTAAAAGTAGGGTGGGCAATGCCCGCTGTGTCATGGCAAAATCGTAAATTTGAAAGATTCTTGGCATTGCCCACCCCACAACTGGCTTACTCGGACAACAACACAATCCGATAGCGAGCTTTATTTGCAGCCACTTTATCCATTGCCTCATTAACCTGACTCAATGGCATGGTTTCAATCATCGGTTTAATCTGATTCACCGCCGCAAACTCTAACATTTCGCGCATAAAGTGCCGCCCACCGACGACGCTACCCACCACAGATTTTTGCCCAAAGATTAAGGGAATTAGGGGCACGTTCAGGCTGGACACGGGAATCCCCAGAAAACACAAAACCCCATTGGTGGCTAATAAACTAAAGGCCACATCCCAATCAGTGGCGGAGGAAATGGTAGAAACTACCAAATCCAGACTGCCCGCAACTCCTTTCATTTCTTCAGCAGTTCCCCACTTTTGGAAGTGATGCGCCCCAAATTCTTTGGCTTCGGCTTCTTTGTCTGGGGAGGTAGAAAGTGCGGTGACTTCAGCTCCCATCGCCCGAGCAAATTTTATCGCCAGATGTCCGAGTCCGCCAATTCCCATTACTCCCACTTTCGTCCCTGGGTGTTTGATATAGGTGCGCAAGGGGGTGTAAACTGTAATTCCAGCGCATAATAAGGGAGCGGCACTGGCAGAGTCCAAGGCATCGGGAATTTTATAGGTAAAATCTGCGGAAACGCGCAGGCGATCGGCAAACCCGCCATAATTGCCCACAATCAAACCACTATAGCCTTGACGACAGATATTTTCTTGTCCTTGCAAGCAATGGTCGCAAACTCGGCAGGAACTGCGGATCCAGCCAACCCCCACGCGATCGCCCTTTTGCAAAGAATGCACTTTTTCTCCCACAGCGGTAACAACTCCCACCACCTCATGGCCCGCTACTAAAGGATATTGACTCACATTCCAGTCATTATCCCGCATATGAATATCTGTATGGCACAGACCATTATGAGTCACTCGAATTTCTACTTCATCTACTTGCAACGGCGCCGGTTCATAGTCCCAAGGTTGTAACTTTTCTCCCGGATTTAATGCCGCATACGCTTTAAACTTGGTAGCTTCAGGCATATTTTTTCCTCAGCTTGACAATATATACGATTATCGAGCTTCTATCAACCAAAATGCCGAAATTTAACAAAATCTCAAGAACTACGAGTATGATTCCAGAAGCTCGCCTATCTACTCAAAGCCGCAATAGCGCCACTTCTGTGTAGAACACCCATTCCCTGGGTAATTTCAGCAGGTATTGACGCCGTGCAAGATGACGGCCACGGAGTTTGCGAGGTGAGAACAAAGTGCTACCATAGCATATAGTCTAGCCCGCCAGCTTTTCAAATTAAATTAACCTAAATTATTTATGATGAAGCCGAAAAATGGATTGACATCCATCCGCAATCTGTGGCATTGTATGTTTATTCAAATATGACAGGGCACGGATACAGCCGCTAATCCCTATATCACCATAGCTGCAAATTATTATGTAAATTATGGCAGTGGTAAATTAGGTCATTAGTCTGGTTAACCCAAGTTCTTTCACTTACTCATTCCCCACCTCATTTGGCTATGATTCAAAGACTATACGTAAATAATTTCAGATGCCTGGAAAATTTCGAGCTAACCCTCAAAGGGATGCCTTCCGCGCTCTTAATTGGCAAAAATGGTTCAGGGAAATCAACTGTTGGCGATGCCGTAGAAGTTTTTCAGCGCATTGGGCGAGGTATCAATAGAATCCGCGAGCTGGTGAAACCGAAGGATTTCGCTCGTGGCAGGTCTGATGTGCCCATGCGGTTTGAAATAGAAGTATTACTGGAAGAAAAATTATACAAATATGCCTTAGCATTGGAATTACCAGAAAACTTTAAAGAGCTGCGCATTTTGGAAGAGCAACTCCTACTGGAAGGCGAGCCAATTTACTCACGAGAACAAGCCCAAGTTACTCTCTACACCAATTCGCCAAGTCGAGAGGCGCAGTTTATGGTCGATTGGCATCTGGTGGCATTGCCCATCATTCAGGCGAATACGGAGCCGCTGCGGATTTTCAAAACTTGGCTAGCCAGCATCCTCATTTTAGCTCCCATCCCTACCTTAATGAGTGGACAATCCTCCGGCGAAACTTTGGATATCCAGAAAGACGGTTCCAACTTCGGGGAATGGTTTTCTGGGTTACTCAGTCGCTATCCCGCCGCTTACACACAGATTGATAAATACCTCCGAGATGTGATGCCAGACTTTCAGGATTTCTTGAATGAATCTATAGGCAAAGACGCTAAAAGCATGATTGTGCGGTTTGCCGCCAATAATGCAACTCTCAGTGTTGACTTTAAAGATTTATCTGACGGAGAAAAATGTTTTTTTATTTGTGCGGTTGTTTTAGCTGCCAATAAATATAATCCCCTATTTTGCTTCTGGGACGAGCCAGATAACTATATTTCCTTGTCGGAGGTGGGACATTTTGTCATGTCACTGCGCCGATCGTTTCAGGGAAACAGTCAAATATTGGTCACATCTCATAATCCTGAAGCCATTAGAACATTTTCCGATGACAATACTTTCGTACTCGATCGCAAAAGCCACTTAGAGCCCACTTTGATCCGGTTGCTTGGCGATATCCCTGTACCAGGAGACCTCATCAATGCCTTGATTCTGGGGGATATCGAATTATGATCAATAAGTATCAACCCAGAAATGTTGAATGTCGATACAAAACTTTACATAAAAAATTACACTTATGTCTTTGATGCCTAAATTATTCAAAAAACGTCATCTCCTCAAACCAATGAACATAACTAATTTTTTGACACATACAACATTGTAAATA
>DVDU01000137.1 GCA_015296065.1 Oscillatoriaceae cyanobacterium M33_DOE_052
ACACTCCCCACACTCCCCACCGTCCCCGTCCCCAGTCCCCCCTGCCCCCCGTCCCCTTTCAACTACTCCTCAATTTAATCCAGTAGCGGGCATACTCTTTTTCCTTTTCCGGATCTAGGGGGAGAATGCCTTCGCACTTGTTGAGGATTTCCTCGGGAGGAAACAAAGTGGGATTTTCCTGCAGTTCCGGTGGCAGGAGTTCATAGGCAGCACGGTTTGGAGTGGCGAAGTAGAGACGCTCGCTCAGAGGGACTGTGACCTCGGGACGCAACATAAAGTTAAGCCAAGCATAAGCGGCTTTGAGATTGGGGGCATTTTTGGGGATCACCATCGCATCGGTCCACAGAGAGGTGCCACTTTTGGGCACCACGTATTTGAGATTGGGGTTTTCGTCGGCTACTTCTAAGGCGCTGAAAGAGTATCCCATCGCTACCGTCAGGTCGCCTGCCAACATCAGGTCTCGCCAGCCGTCGGTAGTAAAGTTGGCGAGGGTGGGTTTGATGCGGAGTAACTTTTCATACGCCTGGGCAATTTCTTGGGGGTTGGTGGAATTATAGGAGTAGCCCAAAGACCTTAAACCGGCGCCGATCGTCTCGCGCAAATCGTTCATCAAGGCGATTCGCCGCCATAGCTGCTCGGAATTGTCCCAGAGATAGTCCCAATCTTCTGGCTCCTGCTTGAGCTTGGCGGCATTGTAAATCAAGCCCGTGGTGCCCCAGGTAAAAGGCAGGCTGTAGCGGTTGCCCGGGTCGTAGTCAGGATTTTGGAACTTGTCGAAGAAATTTTCCAGACCTTGGAGTTTGGAATGATCAATTTCCCGGAGCAGGTGCAGTTGGGTCATGCGTTTGACCATGTAATCGGAGGGATAGATGATGCTGTAAGCAGCTCCCCCTCCAGCTTGGACTTTGGCCAGCATGGTCTCATTGGAATCAAAGATATCGACGATGACTTGAATGCCAGTTTGAGCAGTGAAGCTATCGAGCAAGTCCTTATCGGTATAATCCGCCCAAGTGTAGATGTACAGTTGGTTGCTAGAGATGGGGGGGGGTTGCCTTGACCCATCTGATTCTTTGGGAGCATCTTCTGTGGGAGTTACCCCTAAAGTCCAACCGCAACTGGTCAGAGCCAGTCCTGATAAGGCAGATAGAGACGCCTGGACAAACTGGCGTCTGGTGGATAGTGGTGGGTAGATGTGTGGTTGAGGGTTCTCGGTGGGAGGCACTATTTTAGGGAGAGTTTTCTCTATGGTCACAGTGGCCTTGGTCAAAAGTCCTTTGAATTGATAATTGATAATTGATAATTATCAATTGTCAATTGTGAATGCGAAATTCCACAAACATTTTGATAACTTTAGTGCCGATAACAATCTATTCACTAAAGTGATGATTTTTCGAGGAATCACAAAGCCTGATTTATTCATCCGGGGATGAATCAGTATCTACTAACTTGCCACTAAGGCAATGCAGTCAGTGGGGCTCCAGTGAACGTAGATGGGGGTATCTTGGTCAGGCAAGCCGCCTTTGGTGTTGGGCTGCCGGACGGTGAGGTTATCACCGGAGGGCAATTCTACTCGATAGTGAACGTGAGTACCCATATACATAATGTTTTTCAGGCGGCCTTCAAAGCAGTTGGCTACGTCGGATGGGGGATAAAGGCTGAGGTGAATTTTTTCTGGGCGCACACTAATGACGACCTGGGTGCCGGAATGGCTCCAGGGTTCAGGGGTGTTGACTACCAGCTTGAGACCGCTGCCGGTTCTCACCTGAAGTGCTTCTGGGAAGGCGGCTTCGATTTTACCCTGGAGGAGGTTGGTGTCGCCAATAAAATCAGCCACAAAAGGGGTCCGGGGCCGCTCGTAGATTTGGGTTGGTGAACCGACTTGCTCGATGCGACCCTCGTGCATGACGGCGATTCGATCGGACAGGCTCAAAGCCTCTTCCTGGTCGTGAGTCACCATCACAAAGGTCAAACCTAGGTCTTGGTGCAGGGATGAAAGCTCTACTTGCATTTGCTTGCGGAGTTTTAAGTCTAGGGCTCCTAATGGCTCATCGAGTAAAACTACTGCGGGACGATTCACTAAAGCTCTAGCTAAAGCTACCCGCTGTTGCTGCCCTCCCGATAGTTGCGAGGGAAAGCGATGGGCAAATGACTCCATTTTCACCAGTTGCAGGGCTTCTGTGACCCGATCTTCGATTTCTGCTTTGCCCAGACGCTTGATTTTCAGTCCAAAAGCGATGTTTTGGGCGATCGTCATATGGTTGAACAGAGCATAGCTTTGAAATACCGTGTTCACTGGCCGTTGGTAAGGAGGCACCTGGGTCATCGATTTTCCCCGAATCAGCACCTCTCCGGCTTCGGGGGTGTCAAATCCCCCAATCAACCGCAAGGTGGTGGTTTTGCCACATCCAGAGGGGCCAAGAATGCTGAAAAACTCTCCCGCTCTGATTTCTAGGTCAACTCCCCGCACTGCAGTTTCCCCATCAAACACTTTGAAAACTTTTCTCAGCTCTACATCGAAGGGGTTATCGTTTTGCTTTTCGTCCAGTATGTGCGCTGCTGTTTGAAACATAATGGCTATTTTGGCGATGATGCCCCAAGGCTATGGGTGGGTAATTTTGATATATAACTCAGACCAACGGAGGATTTTTGGAGAAAGGCAGCTCCCTGGTGCGGATTTGCCCCTCCTGTGTTAAGTTGCAGATAAGCAACATCATAACATAGGGTTAATTCCTGCTGGCTGTATCTTCAGAACTGGGATCAATTATGTGGTTCTGCTTTTGATTATTATTTATGATGCTGCTCGATCGTTGATTTTGGCAATTGCGACTCACACTAAGTTTATGAGTTCCATCCAGTCTATATCGTTAACACGTCAATCTACCGCCCGCTCTGTGGGACGGACTTATCAGTCTTTTTTGATTATGGGGATAGTCAGTATCCTGATGATGGGGGGGCTGGGCACCCGTTTGGCCTACTTGCAGTTGGTGGAGGGGAAACAACACCAAGAACGGGCGGAGCAAAACCGGACGCGGACGATTCCGAAGCAGCCGGTGCGGGGCAATATCTTTGACCGCAAGGGTAGAACTCTCGCTACTTCCCGTTTGTCCCATGCGGTTTTTGTCTGGCCGAACAGTCTGAGCCCGGAACAATGGCCTGCCGTGATGAAGCGGTTGGGAGAGATTGTCGATGTCCCTGCGGCCTCTTTGCTCTCTCGCTTGGAAAAGGCTGGCTATGATTACCCGAAACCGTTGCGGATTGCCCGCAATATTACGCGCGCGGAGGCAACGGCGATCGAAGAGTTCCGCAGCGAGTTGCCGGGAGTGGAAGTGCAGGCGGAAGCAGTGCGCACTTACCCCCAAGGTAAGCTGGCGTCTCACATCCTTGGTTACACCGGGGAGGTGGATGAGGAATCACTCCAAGAACTTCAGAACTCGGGTTATCGCCTCGGGGATATTGTGGGGCAGATGGGAGTGGAGGCGGCTTTTGAATCCCAGCTAAGGGGGAAATGGGGCGGACAAAAGGTGGAGGTGGATAACACCGGTAGAGTGCTGCGGGTCGTGGGTGATGAAGCGGCAACGGCGGGCAAAGATCTGCATTTAACTCTGGATGTGGATGTGCAAAAGGCTCTGGAGAAAGCGATCGGCAATACTAAAGGGGCGATGGTCGCCATAGACCCCAACAACGGGGCGGTTTTGGGAATGGTCAGCCGTCCAGACTTTGACCCCAATATTTTCTCAGGTAGGGTATCAGAGGAAACCTGGAAACAGCTTCAAGGCGTTGACCACCCCTTTGTCAATCGGGCTTTGCGCGGTTTCGCTCCCGCTAGTACCTTTAAAATCGTCACGACGGTGGCGGGAATTAAATCTGGCAAGTTCCCTTACCACACCTATTTAGACACTTATCCCTACATCACGGCGGGGGGGATTCAATTCTGGGACTGGAACCGGGCTGGATTCGGTCCCCTAGGATATGAGGGGGCGATGGCTCACAGTAGTGATACTTTCTTTTATCAAATCGGGCGTGGTGTTGGTGGCCCGACTTTGATTCAGTGGACGAAAAATTTTGGTTTTGGCGCTAAAACTGGGATCGAGTTGGCAGATGAAGAAGACCCGGGGTTGGTGGCAGATGATGCCTGGAAGCGCCAGAATATTGGCGAAGGCTGGTATGAGGGGGACACGATCAATATGTCGATCGGTCAAGGCTATCTCTTGGCTACCCCTTTACAGGTGGCGGTGATGTTTGCTGTCCCAGCTAATGGCGGCTACCGAGTCAAACCCCATTTGCTCAAGGATGATGAGGATTCTAAAAAGTGGCGCGAATCTCTAGACCTCTCCGCAGAGACTGTGGAGGTTTTGCGTAGCGGTCTGCGATCGGTGCTGACTTATGGCACGGCCAAAACTCTTCCTTTATCTGGTCTGCCCACGATCGCTGGCAAAACTGGTACTGCAGAAGACCAACCCCGCGAGTCCCACGCCTGGTTTGGCGCCTACGCTCCCGCTGACAAACCGGAAATTGTGGTGGTGGCTTTTGCGGAAAACTCCGGTGGCGGTGGTGGCGTAGTAGCCGCGCCAATGGTACGTCAGGTGCTAGTAGATTATTTTCAGAATAAGAAGAAAAAGTAACCAATTGTCCTTTGTCCCTTGTCCCTTGTCCCTTGTTACCAAAGGACAAAGGACAAAGGACAATTTCTTACCGCAGTTTGAGAATTTTGGCGGTGACAGCCAAACTTTCTTCATACAGCATATCCCGACCCCAACGCTGTAACTGTTGGCTCATCAAAGACTCGGCTTTTTGGTCAGTTAAGGGTGTCACTTGCTCGGTGCGGGAATTTTGGGCAATCCCGCCCGCTTCCATGCGCATACAGCCAGTAGTTTCAGAACATAAAATGGTAAAACAATTGGCATTAGGGTTAGTGGAAGCTAATAACAAACCCACCATATCTCCGGGAATTTCGCCCCAGTCTGCTGTGGGAATTGCCGCTAATTCTGCTTCTATGGGACGCTGATTTGGACAGGTAAATTTGATGCGCTTTATTTCATAAATTCCCCCTTCTTCGGCGTAGGAAACTGGCTCCCAACCGAGGCGGCTGGCAATCCAACCCAAAAACATCAG
The DNA here is from genome assembly GCA_015296065.1 of Oscillatoriaceae cyanobacterium M33_DOE_052. GTDB lineage: Bacteria > Cyanobacteriota > Cyanobacteriia > Cyanobacteriales > Laspinemataceae > Koinonema. The sequence goes on from DVDU01000137.1 coordinate 5,113, forward strand.
TGCTTGGGCGGCATTGCCTTTTTCATAATCAATGGTGACGCGATCGACTTCCCCTAATGCCGCCCGCCGCTCTGGGGGATCAAAAACAGCAGCGGTCAATTCCTGCCAAGCGGAAAGCCGGTGCCAGTTGAGGTCAGCAATGTAAGTTTCTTCCTCCATTAATTCCTGCATTTTCAGTAGTTCTGACTCTGGGTCTGTGAAGTAGCAGGAATCAACGATGATGCAGTTAGATGCGGCTGCCAGGACTTTAAATAACTCTTGTTCGGGATTGGGGGTGGCTTTCCACCAGACAAATTTGGGCAAATCGGGAATCATCAGGGCGGTGACAATATCGCTGACTCGTTCTAGAGCTTCTTTTGTGCCCTGGAGGGTGATGTATTCAGAACATACTAAGGTGGTGGAGCTGCTTTTTTGAATGGGACAATAGGCGGAGACTTGGGCGGTGACGCCTTGATCTTCTTCTCCAATTAGAGGACAGAGGGTAATGATGCGGCTGGGGTGTTGGGCGCCGATCGCGTCGCTGATACTGAACCCCCGGGCGTTCAAATTGGTAATTTGATAGTGTTCATTTGGTCGTTTAGCTAACTCTTCCCTTAGTCGTGTCAGGGTTTCTGGGTCAACTCGCCCCGTTACTCTCAAATCATATGCCTTCTGAGCTGCTTTCACCGCCTCTTTTGTTTGTGGTCCGTGAATCCCATCAATTGCTCCATCATAAAACCCTAAACCGGCCAGCAATTGCTGAAATTCTTCTGGTTCATACACCACCATACTAAATGTTGCGGCTCTCGCCGCCACGGGACCTGCTTTGCCACCGGTTTGGCTAAGCCAAATTTTGCTTAATTCGGCCTCAATTTCACCAAGGGAAATATCTTTTGGCCTCTGGAGTGCCACGATCGGAGTAGTTGTCATTTCTCTTTTTTCCTTTAATCTAGCTCTCAATCCACCAGGAAAGTAGGGTGGGTAGTGCCCCCCCCTACTATTATGATAGGCAATTTATCAATTGCCCCTACAGTCTCCGCCAGCGCCTGCCATCTCGATTCAACAACTCCTCTGCTTTTAGCGGTTCCCATGTGCCTGCTTCATAAAGTGGCATCACTTCTGGTGGTGCGGGTGCATCCCACACTTGCAGCAGCGGGGTGAGGATGCGCCAGGATGCTTCTACCTCATCCCCCCTGGTGAACAGGGTTTGGTCTCCGAGCATGCAGTCAATCAGCAGACGACTGTATGCGTCGGTGTTGGCTTGGCCAAAAGCGGTATCGTAGCGGAAATCCATATCTACCGATCGCGTCCGCAGGGAGTTCCCCGGAGTTTTCACCTCAAACCGCATAGAAATGCCTTCATTCGGCTGAATTCGCAGCGCCAGGACGTTAGGACTGACTTGTTTCGCTGCCGACTGGAACATCATGTAAGGCACTTCTTTAAACTGGATCGCGATTTCTGTCACTTTTTTGGGCATCCGCTTACCGCTACGCAGATAGAACGGCACCCCCTTCCACCGCCAGTTATCTACATACAGTTTCAACGCTACGTAGGTGGCAGTGGTAGAGTTGGGGTTCACTCCTGGTTCTTCGCGGTATCCAGGAACTGGCTTGCCTTTCATCCAACCTCTAGCGTACTGACCCCGCACGGCGGATAAATCGATGTTTTCTAAATCTGCCAGGTGGGTAGCTTGGACAACTTTTACTTTTTCACTGCGGATGCTGTCAGCATCAAGAGAGTTGGGGGGCTCCATCGCCGTGAGGGAGAAAAGCTGCATCAGGTGGTTTTGCACCATGTCCCGCAAGGCTCCGGCTGATTCATAGTAACCGGCTCTTCCCTCCAGTCCCACGGTTTCGGCAACGGTGATTTGCACGTGATCTACAAATTGCCGATTCCACAGGGGCTCAAATATGGCATTGGCAAACCGAAATACCAATAAATTCTGGACGGTCTCTTTGCCCAGGTAGTGGTCGATGCGATAGATTTGTTCTTCTGAGCAGACTTGCCGCACTACTTGGTTGAGAACTTGGGCGGAGGCAAGGTCTCTGCCAAAGGGTTTTTCGATCCCCAAGCGGTGCTTTCTGGGGTCGCTGAGCATCCCGGCGGCTCCCAGTTGCTGGGCGGCTTCACCGAAGAATTGGGGGGCTACGGATAGATAAAATACCCGGTTGCCTCTGGTGCCGCGTTCTTCGTCAAGTTCACTTAAGAACGCTTTGAGTTTCTGATAGCTGGCTTGGTTATCAATGTCTCCGGGGCAGTAGTACAGCCCTTTGGCGAATTCTTGCCAGATGTCTTCTGAGAGGATACCGCCGCCGTAGTCTTGGACGCCTTCACGCATATGTTGGCGGAAGAATTCGTGATCCCAGTCTCGGCGGGCGACACCCACAATGGTGAGTTCGGGCGGGAGCTTCCGCTCCAGTTTCATTTGATAGAGTGCGGGAACAAGTTTCCTTTGTGTGAGGTCGCCACTGGCGCCGAAGATCACTAAAATCTGTGGATCGGGGATTCTGTCTTGTTGCAGCCCTACGCGCAGGGGGTTTTCTAGGAGTGCTACCATGTTAGGTGGTAATGAAACTGTGGATTTGTACTTGGTCAAAAGTCCTTGGTTTGTAGTTGGGCTTTAGCCCAAAATCAAGGTTTGTAGTTGGGCTTTAGCCTATCCCCCCTACCCCCCTTTGAAAGGGGGGGGGTTTGTAGTTGGGCTTTAGCCCAAAAAATAAGAACCTCATCAAGAGGGCTAAAGCCCTACTAAGAACCTCAGCCCAACTAAGAACTAGGATTTAGGCGGGGACTAATTGGTTGACTTTCTCTTGGAGAGAAGCAATGAGCGAGTCAAAGGGTTTGATGAATTTGTCGATGCCGTCTTCTAGGAGTTCGGCCATTACTTCGTCGATATCGATGCCCAGTTCTTTGAGACTTGCAATTAGTTGGTAAGCAGCTTCTACGTTGGTTTCTATGCGGCTTTGAATGTCGCAATGGTCGGCGCAGGCTTCGATCGTGCTGGGGGGCACGGTGTTCACGGTATCGGGTCCGATTAGCTCCTCGATGTAGATGGTGTCTTTATAAAGTGGGTTTTTGGTGCTGGTGGATGCCCACAGCAGCCTTTGAGGGCGGGCGCCTTTGGCGGCGAGTGCTTGCCACCGATCGCTCTGGAGAATCTGCTTATATTCTTGGTAGGCGATTTTGGCGTTGGCGATCGCGACTTGGCCTTTAATCAGATCCAGGCTGGCTTTCCGGTCTGGATCGTTGGTTTTGGCAATCAGTTTATCAGCGAGAGCATCGATATTGCTGTCGATCCGGCTGATGAAGAAACTGGCCACTGAAGCAATCTGGGAAACATCTTCTCCTTTGGCCATGCGGGCTTCTAATCCCCGGATGTATGCCCAGAAAGTTTCTACATAGCTGGCCACAGAAAACAGCAGGGTAACGTTGACGTTGATGCCAGCGGCGATGACTTTTTCCACGGCGAGCAACCCTTCTGGTGTGCCGGGAATTTTAATCATCACGTTGGGGCGATCGATTTCTTGATAATACCGCTGCGCTTCGGCGATCGTTCCGGCTGTGTCCCGCGCTAAGTTTGGCGGGACTTCGATGCTCACATAGCCATCTAGCCCCCCTGATTCTTCATACACTGATTTGAATATATCACAGGCATTGCGGATATCTTCAAACACCAGGGATTCGTAGATTTCCAGGACTGATTTGCTCTCACGTGCCCCCGCTGCGATATCAGCGTCATATATTTTGTTGCCCGCGATCGCTTTCTCGAAAATCGCTGGGTTAGAGGTAATCCCCCGCACATCCCGGCTACTTATCAGTTCTTTGAGTTCGCCCGATACGATGGCATCCCGGCTCAAATTATCGATCCAGATACTTTGACCATAATTTCTGATTGCCAAAATTGGATTGGTTCCGCTAGCCGTCATCTATATTCCTCCATATTTGTGATTAAGTCCTACGAGTCCTTTGTCCTTTGTCTAAACTCCCCTCTCCCAAAAAGGGAGAGGGGCAGGGGGTGAGGGTGACAAGTGACAAGGAACAAGTTAAATGCTAACAAATGACCAATGACCAATTCCCTTATGTCAGCCTTTGGCCATAAATGGGGCTTCGTTTAGCTCCCGATTGCGTTCTTGGATAAAAGACTCCACTAGCTCCACATCCTCGACACTACCGATAATAATTGGGGTGCGGGCGTGCAGTTTATGGGGCACTATATCCAATACTTCCTGTGTGCCGGTACTAGCTCTCCCTCCGGCTTGTTCCATCAAAAAGGCTAAAGGTGCAGTTTCATACAAAAGCCGTAATTTCCCTTCCGGCTTTTTAATCGTTCCGGGATACAAAAATACGCCACCTTGGAATAGGATCCGATGGAAGTCTCCCACTAACGCCCCGCTATAACGCGCTGTGTAGCCTTCATGGCGGTGAACATAGCGGATATAGTCGCGGATGGACTCTTCCCACTGCCAAAAGTTACCCTCGTTGACGCTGTATATCGGGCCGTGGCGTGGCACTGTGATATTTTCGTGGGACAGGATAAACTCTCCTAAGCTGGGGTCAAGGGTAAATGAGTGAACGCCTTTGCCGATCGAATACACCAACATGGTGCTGGGTCCGTAGAGGATATAACCAGCGGCAATTTGTTTGCGTCCGCTTTGCAATAGGTCTTGGGCTTCTCCATCCTCATCCATCCCCTCTTGCTGGCGAATCGAAAAAATCGACCCCACATTAAGATTTATATCGATGTTGCTCGAACCGTCGATCGGGTCGTACAACAGGGTATAGCGTCCGATCGGGCAGTTTTCCGGGATGTAATAAGGTTTGTCCATTTCCTCGGACGCTAGGCGGCAGACTAAGCCACTTTGCTTGAATACCGAGATAAATACCTCGTTGGCATATAAGTCCATCCGCTTCACATCTTCTCCCTGGACGTTGACGCCACCAGTAAAGCCCAACATCCCTTCTACTAACCCACTGCGGCTCAGGTGCCGGGAAATCAGCTTCCCAGCCAAGGCAATGCGGTTCATCAAGGCGCTGAGGTCTTGGGCGTCTGGCGAGAAGCTCTGCAGCTGCTGCAGAACGTGACGGGATAGGGTCGTGCAATCGCGATCGAGTGAGATTTCCGATAGCTGCGTCCTAGCTTCTGCAGACATCTGTTTTTCCTCCTGTTTCGTTTCCAGCCTCGGGGAAGGGTGGGCGGGTGGGCGCTGAAGGGAAGCCGGGATGCGTGAATCCTCCTAGACTCAACTCCTGCTCCATATTGCTTACTTCATATCCTAGAGATATCTTTCGCTCAAGCTATGAAATTTTAATAAGAGTTAAAGATTTGTTGATTATAAGTATGTTTACTTAGCTGCCTTCCTGGATTGGTGGAGCTGGCCATTGAATCTGAATGGGCATTTTTCCTGGCTCCACCAAAGAGCAATAGTTGATGTCAATTCGCTAGGAGCTTTTTTGTGAGCCCCCCCGATCGTTAATTTTTGCGAGCGCTTCTTATGGTGGTGAGATGGCTTTAAATTAATTAACCACAGCTTCCCAGATATTTAGGCTATTTTAGCTATTTTAGCACCATGTTTTCCAGTTAACCAGAGGATGATTGCCCCCCGAGGGGGGCAATAGTGGTGTCAATCAATGGAAATTGACTGGGGACCACTAGAGCGGCTACCGTTGCTACCATTTCCAGAAGGGCTATCCGTGGAGGTGGTGACAGCTCCTTGTCCTTCTAGCCAAGTTTTCACCGGATCGTCAGACAGCTTGATCCGGAATACCCCAGAGACAAACCCGCCGAAGAAGGCGATCGGCGACTGGGCAACTTCTTGTAACAGGGGTTTGAGTTCGTCTAAAAACATATGTTTTCACTCGTTACTATTAGTTCGCTGTTTGGCTGAGCTATTTTGTGATGTTAGCATTAGGGCGGGGCAATTGGTGAGGAGCGATTTGGCAAAAGCCCCTACAGGTTTCCCACCCCAAATGTCCCTTTTTTCAAAACTGACTGGTGGCTTCTGCCAGGTGTTTTTGCAAAGTAGCATCTGGGAGCGGACCTTGGAGATGACTCCAAGGCAAGGTTTGGGATAGTGGGTAGTTGGTATGGACGTAAAAATCCAGTGGTGGTAGTTGGGAGCCCAGTTCCTTAAAGGCACGACGGTAGCTACCGAGAGAGTCACCGTAGTGGCGGACTAATTCCAACAGGCGTGACAAGCGTCGATCGCCTCTGGATATCAGCGCCTGAATTACTGACCAATTATAACTTTCTGGTCTAAACTCCACGCCAATCCGCCCCAATTCTTTCTGCATCCATTTTAACTTCTTCTCGGCGCCCGGATCAACCCCAAACCACTGAAAAGGGGTATGAGCTTTCGGCACGAATGTACTGCATCCCAGAGTCAACCGCAATCCCGGCGCCGCTTTCTTGATATCTTTCATCATGGCCACCGTGGCGTCTAAATCGGCGGTTTCTTCTCCGGGCAATCCCACCATACCATATAATTTTAACCCCGTCAATCCCCCAGCTTTGGCATTGATAGCGGCGGCGATAATCTCATCATTAGCCAGTTTTTTATTAATTATCTTTCTGAGGCGCTCGGAACCGCTTTCTACCGCAATTGTCAGAGATTTAGTCCCTCTAGCAGCGAGAATTTTTGCCAGTTGCTCGGTGACTGTATTCGTGCGCACTGAGGCGATGCTCAGACGGACATCATCAAATTGCGGCTGACTGAGATAATCTAGCAAAATGTGAAATTCTGGGTGTTGTGTCACTGATGCGCCCAATAAACCGAGGCGCTTGGTGACGGTTAAACCCCGGGCGATCGCTGGCATCAAAGCCCCTTCTAAACTCGCCGTTCTAAAAGGCAAAGTGAGATAACTCGCCAAACAAAACCGGCACATCTCCGGACAACTCCGCACCACCTCCACCATAAATATATCTGGCCAAGCGGCATTTTCTGTCACCACCGGCGAGGCACAAAGCACATTACCGCGATAAGTTTGCTTCGTCACCACTGGGGGAATGTCCGCCTCTGTGGGCGCCACCGCCGCCACCGCGCCCGTGGCCCCCGTGTATTTTACCTCATAAAACCCCGGCACATACACCCCTGGTATCTGCGCCAACCGCCGCAGCTTCGCTTTCCTGTCCCCACCACGGATATCCTGATAAGCATCGATAAATTCCCCCACCAGGTTTTCCCCATCCCCCAGAAGGATCACATCAAAAAAATCCGCGAACGGTTCCGGGTTCGCACTCAGGACCGCGCCGCCTCCGAACACGATCGGGTGTGCGTCCGATCGCTGCTCTCCTCGCAGGGGAATTGCCAAAGACTCCAGCAGCGTTAAAATATTAACGTAATCCAATTCCCAGGATAAAGAAAACCCCACCAATTCTGGCGCTCCGGGTAGAGGTTCCCCAGTATCCGTAAATAAACGGCTCACCGCAATATCCCGGCGACTTGCCAGGTTCGCCCACAAAACTTGATAGCCTAGACTGGTAATGCCCACACTATAGGTGTTAGGAAAAGCATAAATCAGCGGGACCGCACCGGCATTAGGCGTAGCGGGCGTAAATAAGAGGCGTTCGGCGGCAAATACAGAGGCACTCACGGGCTGACCATAAAGTTATAACGTGATTATCATATCGGAAATAGTCAGAAAAAGGTGCCATTTTAATAAATGGCTGTATTTGGTTTGTGCTGCACCAGCAGCGTCACCAACCCTGCCCCCACAATCATGCCCAAAACTTGCGTCCAGTAAGCCATGCTAAAGGGATTGATTGCTCCCCCAATTTCCAATTGGCCGATACCATAAAATATTTGCTGCACAAACCACCACAAAAGGTAAAAAAATGCTGGCATTTCCACCGGAATAAAAGCCACAACTAATGGTAAAATTGATTCGATTTTAGCTTTAGGGAAGTTCAGCAAGTAGGCACCTAAAACCCCAGCCACAGCCCCCTGGGCTCCCACCAAAGGCACCGCCAACGTGGGATCAACTAAAACTTGGGCTACGCCTGTGAGGATACCGCAGACTAGGTAAAAAAGCAAATATCGCCACCGCCCCAAAATCATTTCTACTTGTTTGCCAAATACCCACAAAAACAGCGTGTTGCCCAGAATTTGGCTGAAACTGCCATGCAGAAACATCGCCACCACGAGCGGACCAGTGCCAAAAACTATGGCTGCTACCGCCGCCGCTGGGTTCCCTGTGGTAATGGCATCGGTAATGACGCTATGGATGCGAGCCGGAACTATTCCCCAGGTTTGCAGAAAATTACCTAAATTCCCGGTAATTTCCAGCCTGAGTTCTGCTAAAAATATGGCTACATTCATGCCCATAATGGCATAATTAACCAGGGGTAGGCGGCCACTGGGGATGTTGTCTGATATGGGAATCATAGAGATTTTAAATTAGAGTTATAGTTGATGTTAATTCTTGATAATATGGCTAAAGCCCAACTACGAACCAATTACTCTAATCAAGAGGGCTAAAGCCCAAGTACGAACCAATTACTCAAATCAAGAGGGCTAAAGCCCAACTACGAACCAATTACTCAAATAGTGATGCTAAGATAGAGTTAGAGAATAAAAATCCCTCGGGGTCAGATAGGCGCAACCGCCCTGTAATCGGGAGCCTATCTGCTGCGGCGATGATTTCGCCGCTGTCATCGAGAAGCTGTACCCAACCACGCTGCTGATATGGTTGGAGACGCTGCCAAAAGCGTTGGCTGGTTTCTGTATTTAATAGATGCTCTAGGGAGGCTAATTTTATCCCTGCGGTTAGGCGTAAACCGAGCATGAGGGTTTCTAAAACTACTTCTTCTGGGGGGGTGATGGGAAAGTCTATGACTCCATTATTGGCGATAAATTGCTCCACCCAGTCGTAATATTCCCGCAGTTTCCGGGGGCGGGTGAACCTTTGTCCGGCAATATAGCTGGCGGCTCCCATACCAAAACCGTAATAAGGGCGGTTTTCCCAATAAGTGCGGTTATGATGACATTGGTGCCCGGGTAAGGCGTAGTTGGAAATCTCATAGTGTTGATATCCGCCATTGGTGAGCATTTCTTGGGCACAGCGGTACATATTAGCGGCGGTTTCGTCGTCGGGTAAAGGGGGCACACCAGAGGTATAATAGCGATTGAAGGGGGTATGGGGTTCTACAATGAGGTCATAACAGGATATGTGGGTGGGTTGCAGTCTAATGGCAGTGGCTAAGGATTCTTGCCAATGGGCTAGGGTTTGATGGGGGAGACCGCTAATGAGGTCGATGCTGAAGTCGGGAACCCCTACTTGGCATACTAGGTCAACTGCGGCAAAGATGTCGGTGACGGCGTGCGATCGCCCGCAAACTTTCAACAGTTCATCCTGAAATGCTTGCACACCCATGCTGACACGATTTACCCCAGCCGCAAGAACCCCGGTCAATTTTTCCCGGTCAAATGTGCCCGGATCCATTTCTAGAGAAATCTCGGCATCATCGCTGATGCCAAACCGCCGGTCAATAGCGGCCAAAATCTTTTCTAATTGCCCCACAGATAGTAGGGAAGGCGTACCCCCACCAAAAAATATTGTGGTCAAAGGTTGACAATTGCGCGTTGGTGTAGATGCGATTTCCCGGAGCAAAAATTCCACATAGTGAACAATGGTGCCAGATTGGTCTCCAGAGGCGCGATCGCCCACCACCGACACCGGAAAATCGCAGTAAAAACACCGTCGCCGACAAAACGGTATATGAACATACGCGGATGTAATATCCACTTTTGTCGCCCGCTCCACCTTGACCGGATCAACCCCAAGCGTTTGCCAATTCATTTCCTTACCCCTCGCGAGATATTCCCCTCGCCGCATCCGAACCCATAGGTTTGCGAACTATTCGCGCTGTCATCAAGATTGTCCCTCAACCTTATAATAGGAGCTATAGGGGCGAGTTCACCTAGCACCCTTTGCTGGGAAGCGAAGAATGTCTCACTAGGCATGACCATTCGCGAACCGACTAGCGCAAGCGGAAAAATCAGATGCGTTGCGTACCGACAGGTCTGCGAAGCGATCGCCCACCAATCCTATAGGGGGTCCCCCTTACTTGTTCATTGATATTGGATTCCCGCCTGAGCGGGAATGACATTCAGCCTCGATTCCAATTGATATTGGATTCCCGCCTGAGCGGGAATGACATTCACCCCATCCTTGGAACCATGCTTGACGCAATCATCATCATCTCATTCATTCTCGCCTGCGCCGGAGTCGGCTTCTACAGCATCGAGCTGATCCCCTCTCCTGCCATATCTCAAGTCACCAACCTAGAAGGCTTACACTTTGTCACCACCGGTTTCGGAGCCATCATCGGTATCGCCGTAGGCTTGTTCATGCAAACCACCTACCGCCGCGTGGAAAACCAAGTGCGCCAAATGCCCATTGAGATGCTCATCTCCCGGGCGATCGGTCTCATCCTCGGTCTCCTGATGGCCAACTTGATGCTCGCTCCCCTATTCCTGCTCCCCATCCCCGCTGAGTTAGGTTTCATCAAACCCCTAACTGCAGTTTTGGGTAGTATTACCTTTGCTATCACCGGGATCAACCTCGCCGACACCCACGGGCGGTCCTTCCTGCGTCTGCTCAACCCCAACTCCGTGGAAACCATGCTCCTCGCCGAAGGCACCATCAAACCCGCCCAAACCAAGATTCTTGATACTAGCTGTATCATCGACGGTAGGGTAGAAGCCTTGCTGGCTACCGGTTTCCTAGAAGGGCAAATCCTGATTCCCCAATTCATCTTGCAGGAACTACAGCTCATCGCTGACGCCGCCAACGACCAAAAACGGATGCGCGGTCGTCGGGGACTAGACATCCTCAACCGCCTGCAGGAAAGTTACCCCAGCCGAATTGTGCTGAACTCCGCTGACTACGAGGACTTACATACTGTAGATGCCAAATTGGTGCGCTTGGCGCAAGAAATCAACGCCACTGTACTCACCAATGACTACAATTTGAGCAAAGTTGCCAGTTTGCAAAAAGTAGAAGTCCTCAATGTTAACGACCTCACCCAAGCCGTGCGTCCCGTTTACCTACCGGGAGATAATTTAGAGCTGAAAATCCTCAAAGAAGGTAAAGAACCAGCGCAAGGCGTCGGCTACCTGGAAGATGGCACGATGGTGGTGGTGGAAGAAGCGGAAAGTCACATCGGCAGTCAAATGCGGGTAGTAGTAACATCATCTCTGCAAACTGCAGCCGGTCGGATGATTTTTGCCCGTCCTTATGCTTCCGTAATTGCTTAATTGTCAGTAGTGCATAGAGGCAGCAGTGTAAAAAATTCCTGGCTTCTGCTGCCCACCTGCCAGAAAAACTTGCTCAAATTGGTGCGGGACTTGCTCCAATTTGTGAGAGACGAATTTTTGACTGGATCCCCGCCTTCGCGGGGATGACATTTCTCAAATTGGTGCTTTCTCAAATTGGTGCGGGACTTGCTCCAATTGGTGAGGGACGAATTTTTGACTTGCCCGAAACCGATTATTTAGCTTTAAACTGCGATTCCATGAGGCTGAGGAGGAAGTCGCGGGGGAAAAACCGCTGCAGGTTGACGATAATTTGGGTTTTTAGTCCGCCGGTGACGATGTTGGATTTATTGGTTTCTAAGCCTTTCAGTGATTCTTTGACTACTTCAGCGGCTGTAACCATGTTTCCGCCGTTGCCATTCATGGTGGCGGGAAATTCGGCGACTTGGAAAAATTGGGTAGAGGTGGGACCGGGGCAAAGGGCTTGAATGCGGATCCCGTCGGCGCGATTTTCTGCCCACAGAGCCGAGCTGAAGCTGAGAACAAAGGCTTTGGTGGCGGCGTAAACTGACATATAGGGGAGGGGGAGAAATCCGGCGATCGAGGCGACGTTGATGATCGTACCGCTGCGGCGTTGGCGCATGGGTGTTAAAAATAGGTGGGTAAGCTCGACTAAGGTGGCGATGTTGAGCTGGATCATTTCCATGATTTTGGGGAGGGGCCGATCGCTAAATGACCCGTAGTCCCCAAACCCGGCATTATTAATCAACATATCCACCGTCCATCCTTTTTGCGATACGGCTTCAAACACTGTGGTTCCCGCCCCGGGATTGCTTAAGTCTTGGACGATAATTTCAGCATGAATTGCATATGCCTGCATTAGTTTTTCTGCCAGTTCCTGGAGTTTGGCTTCAGAACGAGCCACCAAAACTAAATCATAATTGCGCTGGGCTAATTCCCAAGCGAATACCTCACCAATTCCCGAAGATGCTCCAGTGATTAAAGCGGTTGCCATGATTCTGATGGGGTTGATTTTCAAGATAAACCTGGTTGCAGACCATTTTAACATATGCCCGACCAACCAAAACCAGTTCACCAACACTCTCTCTGGTGCCCCCGAAAATCTGCTGCGGCAATTTTGGGGCTGCTGCCTATTTTCTATCATTGAGAAAATAGGTGTACATTTTGCCTTTGCCTTTAACTTCAATTTCACCTCGGGGCTCAAATATATATTTATCTTCTAAAAGTTCGTAGGTAAATTGGGTAACGTGAATTCGTCCGGGTAGCCCGTGAGATTCCATGCGGCTGGCGGTGTTTACTGTATCACCCCAGAGGTCATAGAGAAACTTTTTTTTGCCGATGACTCCGGCAACAACTGGACCGGAGTTGATGCCGATGCGAATCCGGAATGTCTCCGATGAGTTTTTATTGATTGTGTCTATAGATGACTGCATATCTAGGGCAATGTTGGCAATAGCTTCGGCGTGATCGCTCCTTTCTACGGGTAATCCTGCTACCACCATATAAGCGTCACCGATGGTTTTGATTTTTTCTAGTTGGTAGTAATCAGCCAAGTAATCAAATGCGGAAAATACTTCGTTCATCATGCCCACTAATTGGGTGGGAGATACGCGAGTAGCTAGTTTACTAAACCCGACAATATCGGCAAACAATACGGAAACATTAGGAAAGCTATCGGCGATCGTGCTTTGGCCTTCTTTCAATCTTTCGGCAATTTGTTTGGGTAAAATATTTAATAATAAATCTTCTGATTTTTGTTGCTCTATTTTGAGTTTGTCTAAGTAGTTTTGGAGGGTTTTATAGGCTTCATTTCGCTGTAAAAGGTTGATATAAGCTCGCGAGTGATAGCGGATGCGGGCAATCATTTCTAGTTTGTCTGGGAGCTTTACCAAGTAGTCGTTGGCACCGAAAGCGAAGGCAGCGGCTTTGATTTGCGGGTCTTCTTTGCTGGAAAGAACGATGAGGGGAATGTCCCTGGTGACGGCATCTTTGGCGCGGAGAAATCGCACCAGGGTTAGACCGTCTAGGTCGGGCATGACTAAATCTTGAAGGATGACGGTGGGGGATAGTTCGGTGGCGGCTTTGAGGGTTTGGGTGGGGTCACTGATATAGTGAAAGATGATGTCTTCTTCGGTGACGAGCATGCGGCGAATAGCTTCGGCGATGATGGGCTGGTCGTCGATGAGCAGGACGGTGATGGGATGTGATGTAAAAGAGGAGGAAAAATCAAAATTTTCCCCATCCTGCGAGAGGCTCGTCATTTCTTTAGAATCATGGCGAAAGAATTATGGCTGGTTGTTGGCGAAGTGTTCGGGGTGGTAGTCACCCGGCGAAATGTGCCCAACAATTACACGTTCAAATTGACTAAGGCAGGAGCGATCGCCTCGAGCGGCAAAATCTCGACGGCGGCGCCTAACTCTACTGCTGCTTTGGGCATCCCATAGACAACAGAGGTGGCTTTATCCTGGGCGATCGTATGCCAGTTTTTGGCGCGCAGATGGCTCAAACCTTCGGCGCCGTCTCTCCCCATCCCGGTCATTAGGACAGCAGTCCCGGGGTCGGGCCAATGTGCAGCCAAGCTGTCAAAAAAGGCATCCACTGAGGGACGGTAGGGACAGGTGCGCGGTTCTGGGGTGTAGGCGAGGGTCAAATTAGATTGTAAAACCAGGTGGTCATTGGTTCCGGCGATCAGGATTTTCCCGGGTTCGAGGCGATCGCCTGCCCGAGCCACCTTCACGGGAATATCCGTCTGCTGGTTCAGCCACTCCGCCAACCCCTTGGCAAACTGTGCATCCAGGTGTTGCACGATCGCCACCGCCCCAGAAAAATCTGATGGTAAGCCCGAAAGCAGTTTCGCCAGTGCCTTCGGGCCCCCGGTAGATGCCCCGATCGCCACCAAGTGTGGCCGCCGCGAGACCCCAAGGGATATTTTGGATTTAGCAAGAGAACTTCCTTTGCCAATCAATTTACCCACGGTAGCAATTTTCGCCAGTAAGTTCTTCTGCGGTGGTACGTTCGCCGGTAGGCGTTGCCCTAACATCGTTTCTTTGCCAGTATCTGCCCCTTGTATGGAATTGCCCACTCCGCCTTGCGGGATGGAAACCAAAACCGGCGTACTCACTGCATCCAAAGCCCCATATCCCAAAGCCTCAAATACCTGTGGTGCATTCCCTTTCACCGTAGCGGTGACGATTAAAATCGCGCAGGGAGAATTGGCCATAATTTGCCTTGTGGCTTCCACCCCATCCATCACCGGCATGATCAAGTCCATCAAAATCAAGTCTGGCAAATCTTTCTGGCACTTCGCCACCGCTTCCGCCCCATTGCGAGCTGTCCACGCCACTTCATACTCGGGCACGGTACTGATCACCCGTCGCAGGGCTTCCACCGCCATCACCATATCATTAACAATCGCTATTCTCATCGCCTTTTTAGTTATGGGTTATCACCTAGACAGGACTGGCGGACTGGCGGACTGGGGGAAGAGTGAATAGTGAATAGTGAATAGTGAATAGTGAATAGTGAATAGTGAATAGTGAAAATTTAACTTTTCACTTTTAACTTTTAACTTTTCCCTATACACTCCCCGTCTCCCAGTCTCCCAGTCTCCCAGTCTCCCAGTCTCCCCTGCTCCCCTGCTCCCCTGCTCCCCTGCTCCCCGTCACCCCGTCACCCCGTCACCCCATCTCCCCTACTTGGTTAAGTGCCAATGAGGTCGATCACGGCATGTAATAGGGTCTCGTCGTGAAAACTGCTCTTAGTCAAGTAGTAATCGGCCCCGGCTTCCAATCCCCGGATCCGGTCTTCGTCCCGGTCTTTATATGAAACAATCATCACCGGTATCTCCTTGAGGTGAGGATGACTTTTGATTTGGCCCACTAGCTCGATGCCGTTCATCCGGGGCATGTCCACATCAGTAATCACTAAGTCGTATTGGTTGGTACGCACGGCATTCCAGCCATCCATTCCGTTTACGGCTACTTCTACTTCATAACCATTATTTTCCAACAGCTTGCGCTCGACTTCTCGCACGGTAATTGAATCATCAACAATCAAAACCCGCTTGCGACTTTTGGTAAGGTGGGTTTGTTCTGGTTCACTGACTTTGCGCAACCTGCCTCCGGACAGCACTTTGTCTATGGAGCGCACCATATCTTCCACATCAATAATGAGCAGGGGTAAACCGGATTCCATGAGGGCGGCGGCACTGATATCCTGGAGTTTGCCTAAGCGGGGGTCTAGGGGCCTGACCACTAAATCCCGCTCTCCCAAAAACCGATCGACCACGATGCCATAAGTAGCTGAGCGGTCACTGATGACGACCACGGGAAGCTGTGGGGAGTTAATCTGGGTGGGGGGCAACTCTAGGACTTGAGAAGCAGCAATTAAGCCGATGTTGCGACCGCCGCTAGGCGACGCGCTCGCATCGTCAAAGGTAAAATACTGGCGGTTTTCGGCTACAAGTACGTCTGCCCGATCGACCATTAAAATCCGATCGATCCGCGACAGGGGAAAGGCGTAAGGTTCCCCAGAGATTTCCACCTGTAGCGTCCGCATCACCGATAGAGTGAGGGGCAATTGCAGATGAAAGCTCATCCCTTGACCAGGACGAGATGTGGCGCGCAGGATGCCCCCCACCTGGGCTAAGGTGCTGTGGACTACATCCAAACCCACCCCACGTCCCGATATCTCTGTGACTTTCGTGGCGGTGGAAAAACCGGGTAAAAACAAAAACTCCATCAATTCTGTCTCGCTGAGGTGGTGGGCCATCTCCGGACTAACCAGGTTTTTTTGGACAATCTTCTGGCGTAGTTGCTCGATTTCTACTCCTTTACCATCGTCGGAAACGGTGATTAATAGCATCCCGGCGCGGTGGGTTGCTTCCAGTAGCACGGTCCCAGTGGTGGGTTTGCCAGCGGCGAGGCGCTCTGGGGGATATTCGATGCCATGATCCACGGCATTGCGCAGTAGGTGGTTGAGGGGGGCTTCCAGTTTTTCTAAAATATCCCGGTCAACTAGGGTGGAATGACCGGTGATTTCTAATTTGACTTGCTTTCCCAGCTCCCGGGCTAGGTCCCGCACTAGGCGGGGAAATCCCTGCACGCCGTCGGCAAAGGGGCGCATATGGGTGGCGATGACTTCCCGGTAGAGGCGATCGGAGAGGTTGGCGCTGTCAAGGGCAAATTGCTCTAGTGCTTGTAGCCGATCGCCCAATAGCTCCCGAGATTGATTGCACAGAAGGCGAGCCGCATTGATGCTGGAGATCGCTCCCTCTGTTGGGTGATGTTCTCCCACAGATTCCCGCACTTTTTCCAGCAAATTTGACAACTCTAAATTTTGTTTTTTCAGTTTCAGCAACGAATCAGCAAACGGTTGCAGCCATTTCGCCTCTACCAGAGATTCCCCCGCCAACCCCATCAGGCGATTGAGGTTGTCCGCGCTCACCCGCACTACCCGATCGGCACTTGCCCCTCCTGGTGAGCTTAACTCCTGAATTGCCCCTGTAGGTGCTGCCGATAGCTGCCCAGACCTGACCCGGTGGCCCGGGGGAGTCTGTCCGCCCAATTGCGGTAAATATGTCGGCTGTAACCCAGAACCCCGCTGTATTTTCTCATCCTTTTCCTCCCGTGGGGCGAATGACCGTTCCCCCCTACCCCCCCGCTGGGCCAAGGAGGATGAAGAAGAAGGCGGACTGGTATTTGGGTTGGACGGCGGTGCCCCGCCATTGGGCACAATATGCAGCCCAGGGGGCAAATCCATTGGTAGGGTTTTTTCCTCTAAATCACCTTTTTCTATTCCCAAATTATTGGCCGCTTCTGAAAGCTGTTCTAATATATGCTTAATCTGTCCAATAATTATGTCGCCAGATTTATGCTGTTCTGATTGGTTTTTTTTCTGGTTATCATCTAATCTCGCCACTTCCAACAGCCAATCTAACGCCTTCAGAAAAATATTAATATCCTCTGGGGTGAAAAACCCGTTGTTCCCAGAAGCAGTAAAGCAATCTTCAAGAGTAGTGGCGATTTCCACCGCAGGTAATATATCCAGAAGCATGGCAGCTCCTTTGATAGCATGAGCAGCAATTTTTAAGGAATCTAATTCACCTGTAGTCGCGGGCTTGTCTGGGTTCTTTTTGAGAACAATTAGCGTATTTTGTAAAATCCCAGCTTGGGTTTCTACCTCCACGGCGAATAATTCCCGAATCGTGAAACTATTATCTTGTAGCTCATATGGCAGTAAGGTTACAGGCGTCACAGGCAGAGATGTTGGGGCAGCTTGTGGGGACGATAGCAGTGATGTTTCAGGATGCAAAATTCCCGCAATACCTTTAATCGTGGTTTCTATTTCCCTGCCGCATTCGCGCAGCCAATTTTCCATATCCTTGCCCTTGATCTGTGCTAGGCGCTGTAGCAAATCTACTCCCGTAAACAGCACATCAATTACCTGGGATTCTAAAATAATCTGGCCAGACTGAGCCGCGACGAAGCAATCTTCTAAGGCGTGGGCGATTTTGACGGCGGCATCTAAAGCCACGATCCGCGCTGCTCCTTTAATGGAATGGGCAGCGCGCATCAGAGACTCGATTTCCATGCTGGCTTCTGGTTTGCCTTCTAGTTCCACCAAGCCGTTATTTAAGATGGCAGCTTGTGTTTCCACTTCAATGCGAAACAGCTCCATCATATCGAAATTGCTCAAATCTCCATTGCTGCTCATTTAGTAAAAATCCTACCCAAAATTAAAAGATTTTTTTAGTAGATGCAGCCCCAGGATCAAATTGCGTCATTTTTTGCCTAAATCACAAAATTTATAAGTAAATTTTGTTGTACAAAGTATAGAATAGCAATTCTTCATCAAGATAAGCTACGTTTTTATCATGCCATTTGATAATCCCCTTGGTATAGGTGGCTTGGGATTTGGATAAGGTGGTAGGGACGTTGCGCAAATCATCATTGCTGGCGTGGTGGATGCCGTGGATTTCATCGGCGGCAAATACCCAGGTGCTGCCGTTCTTTTCTGCTACTACCATCCGCCGGTAAGCAAGCTGACTGGAAGCGGCGCGAACCGTCAGAGCCTGCTCCCGCGAAAGCGTGGGGTCAGCGAAGCGATCGTTGCTGATGGTTTCGATTTCTAGGAGGTTGTCCAGGTGAATGCAAAGCTGAATCTCGCCCCGGATGTTGACAATGCCTGCGAGGATGTTATTGCTGCGGTGGGGGATTTTGTGGATGGGGCAGTATTCGGTGACTTCTTTGCAGGTCGTGGGGGGGAGTGCGAGCCATTCCACTCCCAGGCGAAAGATGAATAAGGAGACGACACCGGTGCTGGTGTCGGACTCTTTGGCATGAGCCAGCAGGTCTGTCCAATCTTGCAAATAGTCCGCCGTTGCGGATAGATCGGATAGCTCGCGTTCTAGTAAACTCCTGCCTGCTTTGGCGTAAACTGGGCAGTTACGGCACTGGATAAATTGTTGCAGTTGGGGACAGGTACGATCGCCCATAACGCCGATCTGGTTCCAGCAATCGCTCACTTTCCCCCAGGCTGGATCCTGGGGGCTCATGCTCGGTTCGCCCATGTATTGTCACCATATAGAATTAAGGTGATACTGGCTCTTACCCGTGCGGGAAAATTCCGGGAGCGCGGGAAGGGTCATTCTAGATATTATAAGATTTGCGAACCATTAAGGTGATAGAGGGATATCGCGTTTCTCGCTCTTAATGTGTTGTGCAGCCCAAATCTGTCATTTCCCCCGCCTTTACCCCTCGTGCAGGCGGGGGCAAGTGGGGGTGGCACCGGGCTGTTGATGGCGGTCATCCAGTCAAAATCTATACCTCATCCATATGAGAAACCCTAGCTCAGCGCCATTCAGGAACAATTGATTTGGCTAGAGCCGATGCTGAAACAACATGAAGCCTGAGCCGATGAAGGGGCTATCGGTGCCAAGACTGTGATAGATTTGCTGATGGCAAATATGATCAATATCGGTCAGACTGCTATTTTTAAACCTCTAGGGAATTACAGTTCTGAATATCAGGCGAGAGTGCTAGAGATTTCCCCGGCGATTGAAGCTGATCAATGGGGAAGACGAAGATTAACCGTCACAATATAGATTGACAATCAAGAAAATCAATTGCCGCCAAGAACGGCGGGATATGTACATCTTGAAACTGGGCAGATGGGGGTTAATCAAAAAGGATGGGAAGCGGTGAATCAGGGATTAAATTTGGGCAAGTATTTACCTTGGTGAAGTGGCTAGGAGGAGCGGCAAAATTACTGCCCAATATCAATATCGGCGGGTGCTGGTATCTACACAAATACAAGGTACTCAGACCTCCAGCGTCCGCCTCTGGGAAGGACAGGGGTTAAAAGCGCTTTACTCTTGCGGTGGTTTTGCTCCTATAACTGGTAGCACCATCCCTTCCCGTGCCAGTAGTGAATTAGCGAAAACTGTATGCACTTGGGCTTCTATGTTGTCGAGAAAATCATCATCGTGAGCGGGGTCGTGATGAAAAATGACTAATTTATCGACTTTAGCGGCTTGCGCCAATTTCACAGCCTCCTGCCAGGTGGAGTGACCCCAACCGATTTTGGGGCTTTTGGGGTCGGAATATTCTTCATCGCTATAGGTGGCGTCATAAATGAAGATATCAGCATTTTGGGCGAGACGCAGGACGTTTTCATC
This sequence comes from Oscillatoriaceae cyanobacterium M33_DOE_052, assembly GCA_015296065.1. Lineage (GTDB taxonomy): Bacteria > Cyanobacteriota > Cyanobacteriia > Cyanobacteriales > Laspinemataceae > Koinonema. The sequence continues at coordinate 25,042 of DVDU01000137.1, forward strand.
TAAACGATCGGCAAAATGTTCCGTATCGGTACAGTAAACGGCGGTATGTCCGGCCCAACTGATGCGATAGCCGATCGCCTCATTGGGATGGTTCAGGGATGCGGTTTCAATTTCAATATCATCGATTTTGAACACCTCTCCCGGCTGGATATCGTAAAACCGCAAGTCAGAGCGCATTGCCACCAAAGGCACCGGAAAGTTAGGATGGTGCATTTGGTCGGAGAGGCGCGCTTTGATGTTAGCGCCGTTCGGGGCGATCGCGCCGTAGATGTGGAAGCAATTGCCAGGGATAAAAGCGGGAATGAAAAAAGGAAATCCCTGGATGTGGTCCCAGTGAGAGTGGGTAAAGAACATATAAGCTTCTACAGGCATCTGTGAGAGCAAGTGCTTACCTAGCACTCGCAACCCCGTACCGCCATCAAAAATCAGGCGTTTACCTCCCACGTACATTTCCACACAGGAAGTATTCCCACCATAGCGAACAGTTTCTTTGCCGGGGGTGGGAATGCTTCCCCTCACTCCCCAGAACCGGATAAAAAAATCAGAGAAAGGGCTGGTTTGCATACTGGCTTTCCATTCAGTTAGCGGTCAACTTGCTGCCTACGTTTTCATCTCCCCACCTCCGTTCCTCCGAAGAGACCTTGGGCGGGGTTTGCCCCACCGGATCAACACGAACAAAGGTTTTTTCTCGCAAGAAAGCAACGCTCCTGACTGAAAATCCACCCGCGTTTAGTTCCCTGTGATGTGGGCGTTGAGAAACTCAATAGTTTAGTAGAAGGGTTCTTTCCCGCCAAACTACCATCCTTGAAGAATCAGCCACCCCGTATAACCGCTGCTGTTGCTGAAATTATCAGCTTTGCGACTTGGGTGTGAGTTTCCAGCACTGGATTTGCTCAGGAGATTTGTCCGCTCCGATCTGGCGATGCTAGCGCGACACCTGATGGTGTTCGCAAATCCATCCCAGGCGATAAGTCTGGGAATGGGGTTGGGGGTTCCAGAGTAGGTGTCACCCAGAAGATGCACGATCACCGAACCGTCAGGGAGCGCGTTGCTCTCTGGGTCAATTTTATCTATATTAGAATCCCACCAGGCATTTTGGCGATCGTACCCCAGAAATTTCCTCATACCTCGATTGCAGGGCAACGGAGGCCGGGGGGGGACCGGGGGGACCGGAGATGGGGAGGATGGGAAGAGGGGGAAGAGGGGGGAGCAATATCCCCCCATCTCCCCATCTCCCCATCTCCCCATCCTCCCCATCCTCCCACCCTTCCCCATCTCCCCAGTCTTGCTTAGTGTCAGGCAGTTAATCCGTTAGCTCTTGGCGGCTTTGATACATTTTTCCACCAGAGGCATGACCGTTTCTACATCTTGCCAACCGAGAATTTCGGTGACTTTCTTTTCTAAATTTTTGTAGGTTTTGAAGAATTCGGCAATTTCATCGAGGCGGTGGGGTGCCACGTCTTTTAGGGATTTGACATGGGCGTAACGGGGGTCAGCGGCGGGAACGCAAAGGATTTTTTCGTCGCGATCGCCCCCATCAATCATTTCCAACATCCCGATCGGTCTGGCAGCAATCACACAACCTGGGAACGTGGGCTGGTCCATCAGCACCATGCCATCGAGGGGATCGCCATCATCCGCCAACGTATTGGGGACGAAACCGTAATCGTAGGGATATTGCACCGATGAATAAAGCACCCGGTCTAAAGCGAATGCTTGCAATTCCTTATCAAATTCGTACTTATTTTTACTCCCGGCGGGGATTTCAATCAGTACATTGAGTATGCCTGGTTTGGATTGAGCCGGAATTCGCGATAGTTCCACCAATAACTCCTTGGAGCGATATCTTTTTGTTTGGCATTTCCCCCACCCGCTGCGCTCATATCGGCATCAGCAGAAACACCATCTCCGAGGGGGGTAAAACCAGTAAACATCATTACCTCGGTGGCGTTGGCTGGATGCAGAAATTGATGGCTTTGGCAGGAGGTAAGCCTTGACACCCTTGCGATCCTACCAGAAAGGGGCGCCATTCCCAATCAAATCGGCGCATCTCCAAATCCCAACCTTTCCCGGTGGGGGCTCAAGTTAGGGGTTTGGTCTGGTGCCCCGCGCCGCCAGCGAATTCCCATATCATATTTTTAGGCAATTCTCACGGTCAAAACCTTAAAAATTACTAAAAATATTTTCCGGCACATCTAGAAGGTTGGCTCCCTAGCCCGTCGGGGGAGAGATGGGAACCAACACAGTAGGCGCCGGAACGCAAGGGAAAAAATCGGGTATTTTTGGGTAAAAAAAGCGGTTTGTTAGGTCAAAATCCTATGTTGAGGATTAATCCCCAGTCTGACGGAGATAAGTTGGAGGTAAAATATCAACCGGGCGGGGGGAGTTGTGGGCGATCGCCCAAAAAGGTAAAGTTAGGGTTAGCAAAGCGATCGCTGTGCCCACAATATCAGCGAACCTATAATTACTTCTCTCGGTAGAAGAACTAGCGGGCAAATCACCGGATTCCATGACAAATATATAGCCTTGTTTTCAAATCAACTCTATTAACTTCAGGGCACCGGACCAATCCGGGAGTCCTGTTTGATTACAGATCCAATTTTAGCTGCTGCTGGTTGATATTTGTGTGGTCAATTACACCAAATAAGCGCCGAAACTCTTGTGTAGAGGTACTTTTGGGGATTAGTCAAATCAAAAATAGGGGGTAAAACCCCTGGGGGTAGAAGACCAGCATCACGAGGGAGGGTGATAAAAGAGAAACTATCTGCCAGGGGCAACATAAGCCTGCTGGTCATCCGATCGGGATTACCATGAGTCTGGAGAAAAAACAGGGGCATAAATACAGAAAAATGACGATGGTGGCACTGCCGAAGCTAGCGCGACGCCTGACGGCGTTCGGAGTCAGTCAATACGAGGAAGAGTCGCACTTGCAACCGCTACCAATGGCGACAGCGGACGTAGAAGCGATCGTCCACTGCTTGCTCGATCAATGGCAGCATCCAGACGGAGAACCGCAAGACATCAAACTCTGCAAAGTCATAGATCCAGACCTAGAGACCATGCGCCAGTGCATCCAAGACCTCTTCAGCCGCAACCAGGAGGACGAAGAATTCCGACTGCTGTACTTTTCCGGCTACGCCATCCCCAGCGCCAGCGGCGAAATTTACCTGGCCACCAAAAACACCGATAAAAACCAGCTCCACACCACTGCCCTCCCCCTCGCCTTTTTGAGCCAGTGCATGGCCGAAAGCGGACCAATGACCGTAGCCATTCTTGATTGCGGCTGGGGTGCAGCGACTCCCGAAACATCCTCCATCCCCACACCATCAGTCGGCGCCATCCTCAGCTATTTCGGCTTACCCGCCGAAAAACAGCGCCCCTTGAGCCCCTCTGGGGAGGAAGAGTTACAAGTCTCCCCCTACACCCACTATTTAATCGAAGGCATCACCACCGGTATCGCTGACGCCGACCTGGACGGCATCATTTCCCTCGCGGAGTGGCACGCCTACGCCAGCGGCAAAATCCAAATTCAGACTCCGGGGAGATTGCCCATTTTCTCGGGCGCCACAAACAGCAGTAGCATCCCGAACCCCGTCAGGGATGGCGTCAGCATCGCTATCAGCCCCACCGAAAGCCCCAAATTACAATACCGCCGCGCCGTGGAAAATTTTGCCCGCCGCCGCTTTGGGGACATCTCCGCGATCGTGCAAAGAATCCTCGAAATCCGCCGCCAGCGCCTCGAATTATCAACCCTGGAAGCACACAGCATCCGCCAGAGCGTCCTCGCACCTTACCTCGCCTACAAAGCCAAATTACAACAATACGATCGGGTACTTTCCGAGGCAGTCAACCAAGAAGGACTACCCCTCGGCTCCAGTACCAAAGAAGACCTGAAATACCTGCAAATCACAGTCCTCGGACTGACCGAGGCAGATATCACCCCCATCGAAGCTCAGATCCTGAAACCCCCGAAAAAAACACCTCGCGGTCTGGGTTCTCCTGTGGAACAGAGCGACAGGCCACCGGGGACCGAGGCCAAAGACACCGCCGCTGTATCCATTGCTCACCCCATGCTTCCCAGCCCGATCGGTTCGAGTCGCTCCTCCCTGTGGGAGCAGCGCTTGTTCCTGTTCCTCATGGGTTCAGGTTTGCTCGTATCAGCCACACTCGCCGCCAGCATCTACCTACTGATTCAATACATTTCCGCCCCCAACCAGCCACCCCCTGCCTTAGCATTCCTGGATCAATTCCTCTCCTCCCTCCCCCTAGAACCCCTCGATTTTCCTCTGTGGCAGAATCAAGGCCAAGGACGGGGAGACACAGGGACCCAGGAGACCATCTCCCCGTCACCCCGTCACCAGGTCGGTGAGCGAAGCCGAACCGCCGTCACCCCGTCCCCCCGTCCCCAGGTCGGTGAGCGAAGCCGAACCGCCGTCACCCCGTCACCCCGTCCCCCCGTCTCCGTCTCCTTTCGTCCCCCCATCTCCCCTGCCGCCACCCTCACTGGTCACAATGGACCAGTGCAGGCAGCGATTTTCAGCCCTGATGGGGCAACCATCTACAGCAGCAGCGACGATGGCACCATGAAGGCTTGGAAGGCAACCAGCCCAGATACTCCCATTGCCAGCCTCACCGGTGGTGCCACCCCAGTTAGGGCACTGGCGATCGTCCCAGATGGCAAAACACTAATTACCGGAAGAGATGACGGCCTACTGCAGATATGGGATGTCGGCGAAGCACTGAAAAATCCCACAGCCCAACCCACCCAAGAAATCGCCGCTCATATCGGTCCGATTTACGCCCTGGCCGTATTTCCCGGCAAAACTGTCGTCAGCGCCGGGGGAGATACAATGATCAGAATTTGGCATCTAGACTCAGACCCCAAACCCCAAGAGCTGACCGGTCACAGTGGGCCAGTGCGAGCTTTAGCCATCACTCCCGACGGCCAAACCCTCGTCAGCGCCAGCAGCGATCGCACCATCAAAATCTGGAACCCCACCACCGGTCTTGAGCGCGCCACCCTCACCGGTCACACCGGAGTCGTGCGAGCATTAGCCATCTCTCCCGACGGCCAAACCCTCGTCAGCGGTAGTTGGGACAAAACCATCAAAATCTGGAACCTCAACACCGGCGAATTGCGCAGCACGATCACTGGTCACACCGATAAAGTAGCAGCAATAGCCATAAGTCCCGACGGCTCCACCCTATTCAGCGGCAGCGATGACAACACCATCAAAGTTTGGAATCTCAGCAGTGGAGAGGAACTCGCAACCCTCAGCGACCATACCAGCGACGTGTTTTCCCTCGCCCTCAGCCCTGACGGCAAAACTCTCGCCAGCGCTAGCTGGGACAAAACTATCAAACTGTGGCGCTGATATATAAAAAACAGAAAAAACTCCCCAACCTGAAAACTAGCAACTACCATGTGGTATCATTGCTGCGGCAATATTGACAGGTAAATTTAAATTAATGAATCCTGCTGGCGGGATGGACATCACACTTGGGGTTAATATAGACCATGTAGCCACCATCCGTCAGGCGCGGCGTACCGTAGAGCCCGATCCGGTACAGGCAGCCGTCCTGGCAGAACTCGCCGGTGCTGACGGCATTACCGTCCACCTGCGGGAAGACCGGCGACATATTCAAGACCGGGACGTGCGGCTGCTGCGGCAAACTGTGCGCACCCATTTGAATTTAGAAATGGCAGCTACCAAGGAAATGGTAGCAGTGGCTCTGGAGATTAAACCCGATTATGTGACGCTGGTGCCAGAACGCCGCGAAGAGGTAACGACCGAAGGTGGCCTCGATGTGGCTGGACAGCAACGGAACCTCGCCGAAGTCACAGACACCTTGCAGTCAGCCGGTATTCCGGTCAGCTTATTTATCGATGCCGACCCAGCACAAATTGAAGCATCTGTCAAGGTGAAAGCACAGTTTATCGAACTCCACACCGGTCGCTATGCCGAAGCACCGAACGCCGCCCAGCAAAAACAAGAACTTGCCGTTTTAACCCAAGGCTGTGAACTGGCTCGTGCCGCCGGTCTGCGCGTCAACGCCGGTCACGGTTTGACCTACTGGAATGTCCACCCCGTGGCCTGTATCCCGGGTATGGAAGAACTTAATATCGGTCATACCATTATCAGTCGCGCTGTTTTGGTAGGATTCGATCGCGCTGTGCGGGAGATGAAACAAGCCATACGTGGCCTCTAGTTAATTGACAATTGACAACTGATAATTGATAATTATCAATTGTCAATTATCAATTATCAATTAACCAATCACATCAAATTTTCAGGAAAATGCCCACTTATCACTACGTTCTCGCATCCCAACGCTTTTTATTAGAAGAGGAACCTTTTGAGGAAGTCCTTAAAGAGCGCATCCGCAACTATCAAGAAAATAACAAAGAAATTGATTTTTGGCTGGTGAAGCAACCCGCCTTTTTAGAAGCACCGGAAATGGCAGCAATTAAGGCCAAATGTCCGCAACCCTCTGCAGCAGTTATTTCCACCAACCCAAATTTTATTACTTGGTTGAAATTGCGCTTAGAACACGTCATTACCGGGCAATTTCAGGCTCCCTCCGCCACCATCACTGACCCGATCGCCTCCTTGGAAAAAGCTGGAGTTTGACCGGAGGGACAACAGAGGCACAGAGGACACATAATCCTTTGTGTCCTTTGTGTGTTTTTAGTTCATATGCTTGGCACCAATCACACTTAATAAGCAAGTCCGGCTAAGCAAGCTACCATCACCCCCAGTACCGAGCCAACCATGACTTGAAAAGGCGTGTGACCAAGCAATTCTTTGAGGCGCTCCTCGGTAAAATCATGGCCATCAAACACCTCGATGATTTGGTTGAGGATGCGGGCTTGATTGCCAGCGGCGCGGCGAACCCCCGCCGCATCGTACATCACGATCACGGCAAAAATCGTGGCTAAAGCAAATTCAGTGCTGCCCCAGCCCACAGTTTGACCAATGCCAGTTGCCAAAGCTGTCACCAATGCCGAATGAGAGCTAGGCATTCCGCCAGTTTCAAAAATCACCTGGGGATTCGGCTTGCCATTTTTAGCAAAGTCGATAAAAAACTTCGACAACTGCGCCAACAAACAGGCGAGGAACGCAACTAACAGCACTCTGTTGTTAAGGATATCGCCAAATTCCGTCATGGTCATTTGTCCTGTATCATTTGTCATTTGTCATTTGTCCTTTGTCCTTGGTCATTTGTCCTTAGTTCTTTGTCCTTGGTCAAAAGTCCTCAGTCCAAAGGTCATTTGTCCTTAGTTCTTTGTCCTTTGTCATTTGACCCAACGACAATTCGCTCAGGGGACAAGTGACAAGTGACAAGTGACAAGGGACAAGCTCTCTTTGCGGACAAGGGACTTGTTACCAAAGGACAAGTGACAAAGGACTTTTGACAAATGACCAGCTAGTAAGAGCGACTGGTAATGAAATCGGCTACAGCCATCAGTGGTACGGCTTTTTCTCCGTAAGGTGCTAGAGCCGCTTTCGCCTCCTCGATTAACTTTTGGGCTTGCTGCCGGGATTCTTCCAAGCCCCATAAGCTGGGATAAGTAGCTTTTTGGGCTTGTAAGTCTTTCCCAGCCGTTTTGCCAAGCTGCTCTTGGGTTTGGGTAATATCGAGGATGTCATCCACGATTTGAAACGCCAAGCCGATATTAGCAGCATACAAAGAAAGATTTTGTAAGTCCTGTTCGGAGGCACCGGCTAAAATCGCCCCAGACAGGACACAGGCTTCTAAAAGCGCCCCGGTTTTGTGGGTGTGGATGTAATTTAGGGTTTCCAGGGATATATCCGGCTTGCCCTCAGATTCCACGTCAACTACTTGACCGCCTACCACTCCCTCGGCGCCAAAAGCCTTGGCAATTAAGGCAATACAGCGCAACACCCGATCGCACGGCACGCCCTTAGTGTGAGAAGCGATCGCCTCAAAGGCAAACACCAGCAACCCATCCCCGGCTAAAATCGCAATATCTTCCCCAAACTTCTTATGATTCGTGAGCAAGCCCCGGCGATAGTCGTCATTATCCATCGCGGGCAAATCATCATGAATCAGGGACATCGTATGAACCATCTCCAAGGCGCAAGCCGTGGGCATGGCCATTTCCTCCGTTCCCCCCATCATCAAGCAGCTCGACAGACATAAAATCGGACGTAGCCGCTTGCCTCCTGCCAGCAGGGAATAGCGCATCGCCTCATAAATCTTTTCTGGGTATTGCACCGGTAAAAAACCATCGAGAGCCTCTTCTACCAGCTTTTTATAAGACCCCAGATAAGTTGCTAGGTCAAACTCCGCCACCGCCTCTCGCGTCGGGGCATCGTGTTGTTCTTTTGTACTTGTCATCTCCACTCCTTTTCGACACAAGATGCAGTTGGGGCTCCCTTCTCTGAGACCGGGGGACTGGGAGACTGGGAGACTGGGAGGAGGGGGAAGAGGGGGAAGAGGGGGAAGAGGGGGAAGAGGGGGAAGAGAGGGAAGATTACTCCCCACACTTCCCACACTCCCCACACTCCCCACACTCCCCACACTCCCCACACTCCCCCCCGTCTCCCCGTCCCCCCGTCTCCCCCTCTCCCCGTCACCCCATTGTCAATCCCAGGCGCTGGCAATAACTTCTTAAAGTATTTTCCAAAAGTAAGGCCACCGTCATCGGACCGATACCTCCTGGCACTGGCGTAATGAACCCCGCCACTTCCTTCACCGAATCAAAATTAACATCCCCCACCAGGCGGGATTTACCGGTGGCATCTGTGACCCGGTTAATGCCCACATCCACCACCACACTACCAGGCTTGACCATATCCGCACCCACCATCTCGGGGCGACCCGCCGCCACTACCAGAATGTGGGCGGTGCGGCAGATAGCTGCCAGGTCGGGAGTTCTGGAGTGCGCCACTGTCACTGTTGCATCCGCCGCCAGCAACATCATCGCCATTGGCTTGCCCACCAAAATACTGCGACCAACCACTACGGCTTGTTTGCCTTTGGGGTTGATGTCGTATTCTTGGAGTAGGCGCATGATGCCCGCAGGAGTACAGCTTTGTAAACCGGGCTCTCCGCGCAGCAGACGCCCCATATTGACTGGGTGCAAACCATCCACATCTTTATTGGGGTCGATTTCCTGAAGGAGCGCCGCCGAGTCTAGATGGGGCGGGACGGGCAACTGGAGCAGAATGCCATCTACCCGATCGTCCTGATTCAGGTCCACAATCGCACTTTTGATTTCCGCTTGCGTGGCTTCGGCTGGAAAATGCTTCAAGAAAGAAGCGATGCCCACGTTAGCGCAGGCTTTTTGTTTGTTTCTAACGTAAGCAGCGCTGGCGGGGTTATCCCCCACCATGAGGACCGCCAGTCCCGGAGGGCGGGTACTTGGGTTGGCGGCAATGCCCGATCGTACCTGGTTCTGAATTTTTTGCGCGACGGCTTTACCGTCCAAGATAGAAGCTATTGTCATAAAAACAGGCGCTTGTACTCCGTTTCACGTTAGGGGAGCCCAGCACTGTCAATAAACTATCACGCCCTCGCCCCATTTCAACACTGGTCGGGACATTCCCGTGGGGGGAGGGGGAGACGGGGTGACGGGGTGACGGGGTGACGGGGAGACGGGGAGACGGGGTGACGGGGAGCAGGGGAGC
>DVDU01000102.1 GCA_015296065.1 Oscillatoriaceae cyanobacterium M33_DOE_052
CACCACCACCATGTGTGGTTGACCAAGCACTAACCATTTGTAAGGCTTTGATTTGGTTCTGGCGGTCATAAGAACCTTTCACGGTTTTGCCATCAATGGCAATCAGGGTCCCGCCGAGTTGGTCGAGCAGACTCCCCATCCAATCTTGAAACCGGGCTTCGAGTTCAGCGGGGTCAAGTTGTGCTAATACCCGCCGAAAGGTGTCGTGAGAGGGAATACCATTGGGTAATTCCAGGAAGGTAGATAGCCAAGTTTGTTTGCCCTGGCCATAAGTGGCAATTTCCTCCCCACCTGTGGCTCCAGCTAAGACCGCCAACAGGGCGATCATAATGATATCAACCAGTCGATGGGCACAACGTCCTGGCACTCTTGGGTCATCAATGAGGCCAAAATGATGGTGAAGGGAGGAGGATAGCCAAGCGGAGTCAGACATAAAATTGAGCGGATGAAGTCGATGTTATTGTCCTACAGTTTTGGGTGTCCGGCTAGTCTCTGATTCCTATGCACCACAGCCACACTGGAAGCTGACCACGATATACACATAGGAGCACTTTTGTCAAGTGTCATTTCTCCACGGCCACACTGGCATCTGACCACGAGACCCACAAAGGATCACTTTTGTCAAGTGCCATTTCTCCTCAATTTGATGCGTTTACCCTGCTAAATTCTGCTATCTTGGTCTATAGTAGACGTAACACTAGACGCTGAATACAGCGGTTCCCCGGTTAGTGCGGTACGTTTTACAGCCCAAATGCTTATTCAGCGGTAATCTGGTGTACCTCATATGCTTAGCAAACGCTGTAAGTCTAAGTAATTACATCTCAGGTTTAGCCTGCTGTTTTGCAGGATACAGCGCAACTCCCTAACCGTCCACCACACGACACAAGTTACTTCATGGGCGGGTCGAGGTGACGACCTGATAGCTCGAAAGGGCTGTCAGGTTTTGGGGTTTTAAAGCTCTAAAGTAGGTTGCTGAGTTTATTGGATATGTCATAATGCACGTCTGCTAATGTTTCTTGAAGGAGACGTGTATATTCGTAGAATCCAGGATGACTCCCAAAGCAGCCTTGGAGTGCATTACCATGAACAGACCAATTCCGGAACCCATATAAAAGGGTAGGCATATCAAGAGAGTTGGCATTTTTTGCCAGCACTGCTTGCTGTATAGCTTTTGCAGCAGTTCCACGAATATTAATTGGCAAGTATCTTAGACCGATAGCTTCTAGTGTGGAAACGGGATTACTCGTGGTGTTCGGCATCCGTGTTGAAGTTGGTGCGTTCAACAGCAGATGGAGTTCCTGTAAACGTACTGCTGCATTTGTTGGCATAGCATTTGTGTATAGAAGATGAAATGCTGAGTACTCACTATTACCAGAGGGTGTTCCAAATAAAGACAGCAATTCATTTCGAGTAAATATTGCGTTGAGAGCAAACCATGAGAAGTTAAATCGTAAAAGTTCAACAAACAAATCACTACTCTTCGCTTTATTTAAGTTCTTACCTATGTAATGAATACTGTCCATCTCCGCCGCTCGTCTTATCCACTCAGTGGCGATACCTATTCCAATAATTTGAGTTGAAAGCAGTGGGGTAAGTCCTTGGTTTTGAATAGTCTTCTCTACTTTACTTGCACACTGTGAATAGACTTTACGTGCCTGTAAGAGGGTTTTTCTATGGGGGGTAATCATCGCGGCAATCTAACTAGATATGTACCAATTATGTCTGTCTAACTATGTATGTATTAGACGGAAAAATTCTGTATAACATAACTACTATACGGCATATTAGGCTGAATGTCAAGGTTCTGGCTAATCACCCTATACAGGGTATTATAAAGAAAAATTCTGCCCAATCCCCCAAATGGCGTGTTAGCCCGACATTATACCACTACGCACAAGGAAAAAGTAAAAAAGACAAAGGAAAATGCTTATGGTTTTTAGCGTTTAACAATATTCTAATTGGAAGACGTATTGCTATATTACTGCGACTGAGTTTGAGAGTATTTTAGAGGTAGATTCTATTTAAGTCCCGTTAGTGGTATCGCTCAATCAAATGATCCCCCACTCGCAACGCATTGGCGATAATAGTCAAAGCAGGACTAACGCTGGCGTTGGATGGGAAAAAACTGCTATCGACGACATAAAGATTATCCACATCATGGGTGCGGCAATTCAGGTCTAACACCGATGTTTTCGGGGCTTCCCCAAAGCGACAGGTGCCACATTGATTTGCCATTACCTGAATCGGAGTTTCACCACATCATACACCGCTGAAGGTGGATAGGGAGAAATTTTCACCATATTTTTAGATTCATGGTTATCCCTTCACTACAGCCCACTGGCCCAGCTTGCCTTGCCACTGAAATGGCAGGTGTTTACTCTGGACTGTGACCGTACAACTAAGATACCACCGGGACAAATAGTTGTCAAGCATGTTTCCAAAAAATCCGGTGTGGTAAGTCCACCGCCAATGAAAATGGCATCGGGTTCTGGGAGAAATGAAGCTAAAGACACTGGCCACTATTCTATTTTTCCCTTGTATGAATAAAAAACAATTCGTAGGGTAGGCAGATTCGGTGAGGCACTGCCCACCCTAAGAATTACTCCCCTCTCCCAAGTTGGGAGAGGTTAGGGGGTGAGGGAGACGGGGGGAGCTTTTTGATCTGATTAAAGCACTGCTCCCAAAACTTGGTAGAGTACCTGGTTGATGATGACAAGCGCGATCGCACCAATCAACGCGCTCCAAATCCCCCAGCGGAGACGAAATCCCTCAACCAGCCACGCTGCCAAGCCGAAAATCAGCATATTCAGAAGTAGCTGTACCAGAGAGCCAGATAAAATCAAACCTGCGGGACTGATGAACGCCGACAAAATCGGGCGCACAAAAGCATTCAACAAACCGAAAACCGCAGCCGCAATCAAAGTTTTGTTCAAATTATCAATTTCTACGCCGGTGGGTAGCTTAGAAATGAGAAACAAGCTAGCCGCTGTCACCAGCACACTTACAACGATTCCCACAATATCCATTTGTTTTTCTCCTGAGTTTTGTCAAACTAAACATTAAATCTAAACAGCATTACATCTCCTTCTTGCACGACATAATCTTTACCCTCGCTACGAAGCAAGCCTTTTTCCTTGGCAGCTACCATCGTTCCTGCTGCTACCAAATCTTTATAAGCCACCGTTTCCGCTCGGATAAACCCCCGCTCGAAATCTGAGTGAATTGCCCCTGCCGCTTGGGGGGCGAGCATTCCGGCGCGAATCGTCCACGCCCGGGTTTCCTTCGGTCCAGTGGTTAAGAAAGTGCGTAAACCCAAAATCTCGTATGTAGCGCGAATCAGAGATTTGAGTCCACCTTCTGCTACACCTAAAGACTGTAAAAAATCCTCTCTATCTTCTGGCGGTAAATCCACCAGTTCCGATTCTACTTGAGCCGAAACTATCACCACTTGGGCTTTATCTTGGGCAGCGATTTGGCGGACATTTTCCACCCATTGATTGCCGGTGGCCAAGTCATCCTCAGACACGTTAGCCGCATAAATAATCGGTTTTTGGGTCAATAAACCGAAAGCGCTAATCGCGGCGGCTTCTTCTTCATTAAAAGCCACTTGCCTAGCGGCTTTGCCTTCATTCAAAGCGGCGCTCAATTTTTCTAAGGCGTCTAATTCGATTTTCGCTTCTTTGTTGGTGCGAGCTTGCTTGCGGGTGCGATCGATCCGCCGATCGACCTGCGATAAATCGGCTAACGCTAATTCCAGATTGATAATTTCAATATCTCGCGCTGGATCCACCGAACCAGAGACATGGATGATATCGTCATTTTCAAAACAGCGCACCACATGGACGATCGCATCCACTTCCCGGATATGGGACAAAAACTGATTACCCAGACCCTCACCCTGGCTGGCACCTTTCACCAAGCCAGCAATATCCACAAACTCAAACCGAGTTGGTACTATTTGCTCAGAAGAAGAGATTTTCGCCAATACATCCAGCCGCGCATCCGGGACTGCCACCACCCCCACATTGGGTTCGATGGTGCAAAAAGGGAAATTAGCAGCTTGGGCCTTGGCATTGGCCACCACAGCGTTAAATAGAGTGGATTTACCCACGTTGGGCAGTCCGACAATTCCGGCTCTGAGCATAAATATCTAGAAAAGCTTGACTTCTGTCAGAATAACAGAACGTTCTATTATTTTAGCAGCTAATTCGCCAACATTGTAGGGACACGGCACTGCCGTGTCCTCCCCCCCACCTTACAAGTGCAAGTTTTTCATCTGAAGCAGAAAATGTCTGACTTCCCACCCCGATTGCCCTCACCCCCAACCCCTCTCCCAGGTAGGGAGAGGGGAGTGTGGGGAGTCTGGGGAGTCTGGGGAGTAATCTTCCCCGTCTTCCCCCTCTTCCCCCCCTCCTTTTCTTACTCCCCTTTCTCCCTTTTTGGGAGAAAGGGGTTGGGGGATAGAGGGCAATGTAAAAAACCTACACTTGTAAGCCTCCCTCCACCCCCCCATCCATGCTTGACCAAACATCCGCTCCTTTATTAGAGGCTCTCCAGGCTCGATCGCACAAAACCGATGCCCCTTTTTACGCTCCCGGACATAAACGCGGTGGGGGTATTGACCCAGAACTGGCGCAGTGGTGGGGTTTGCCCGTATTTGCTGCCGACTTGCCAGAATTGCCAGAACTGGATAATTTGTTTGCTCCCGATGGCGCGATCGCCCAGGCTCAGGAGTTAGCCGCCGCCGCATTTAAAGCCGATCGTACCTGGTTCCTCGCCAACGGCTCCACCGCCGGAGTCATCGCCGCCATTCTCGCCACCTGCGGTCATGGGGAAAAAATCATCCTACCCCGCAACATCCACAAATCCGCCGTATCCGGTTTAATCCTATCCGGCGCTGTGCCCATTTTTCTCACCCCAGAAACCCTGCCAGATTGGGATATTCCCCTGTGCATCACCCCAGAAGCCGTCGCCGCCGCCATCCAAACCCATCCCGACGCCAAAGCCGTGTTCGTAGTTAGTCCTAACTATCATGGTATTTGTGGCCACATCGCCGGTATTGCCCAAATTGCCCACCAACACGGTATTCCCCTCATCGTGGATGAAGCCCACGGACCCCATTTTGGCTTCCATCCCCACCTACCGCCAAGCGCCATAGAAGCCGGAGCCGATATGGCTGTGCATTCCACCCATAAAGTCTTGGGCGCCATGACTCAAGCATCAATGTTGCACCTGCGACAGGGTATGATAGAACCGCAGCGGGTGAATCAAGCCTTGGAGTTAGTGCAAAGTACCAGCCCCAACTATTTGCTCTTAGCATCTTTAGATGCAGCTCGGCGGCAAATGGCTGTAGGAGGGTATGAGTTGATGGCCAAGACTTTGGCGCTAGCCGCCACCGCCCGATCGAGCCTGACACAGATACCAACTCTGGAACCTCCAGCCCAATGGACAGCCAGTTTTGCCGGTTTCGACCCCAGCCGGTTAACCGTCAAAGTCACAGATTTAGGTTTAACCGGTTATGAAGCCGATGAGTTGCTACAGAAAATGGGAGTTACCGCCGAACTGCCATCATGGGGGCACCTGACATTTATCATCAGTTTGGGCAACACCGAAGCGGATATCGAGCAGTTAATCAAGAGTTTTGCTCAGTTAGCCTCTGTCTCCCCCCGTCCAGAAGTCTCCCCAGTCAATTCTTGGGCTAAAGCCCAACTACAAACCTGGTCCCCCCGTCTCCCCGTCTCCGAGTCCCCCCGTCTCCCCGTCTCCCCCCGATCGGCATTTTTCGCCGCCAGGGAGGTAGTGCCTGCAGAGCGTGCCTTGGGTAGAATTAGCACGGAAATTGTCTGTCCTTATCCGCCAGGGATACCTGTATTGATGCCGGGTGAGATAATTTCCCCAGGGGCGATCGACTTTTTGCAGCAAGTGCGGTCATTCGGCGGCGTTATCACTGGTTGTGACCCGGATTTGCAAAATTTCTCCGTTGTGAGATAGTGATGGCATAATGCCGCGCCCAGTCGCTCTGCCCCGAGCTTTTTTATTTATACTAAATATCTAAATTGCCCATGACTTCTCCCCTTTGGCCATACGTTACCCCCGGCATTCCCGATAGTTTGTTTGAACGCTTACCCGGTATCCCTTTAACCAAGCGGGAAAATAGACTGCTGATGCTCTGCCAATTACGGTTAGAGCCAGATTCCGTATTGTGGGATATTGGGGCTGGCACTGGGACGATTCCCGTGGAAGCGGGTTTAATCTGTCCCCAAGGTAGAATTATTGCCGTGGAAAGGGACGAGGAGGTGGCCAGTTTGATTCGGCGTAACTGCGATCGCTTCGGCGTCGGCAACGTAGAAGTCATCGAAGGCAGCGCCCCAGAATGCCTTCCCCAACTGTCTTCCGCCCCTAACCGCATCTGCATTGAAGGTGGCAGATCGATTAAAAATATTATCACAGAAGTCTGGGCATACTTGCCAACTCAAGGCCGCATCGTCGCGATCGCCAACCTGCTCGAGAGCCTGTATGCTGTATCAGAATCATTCGCCGAGTTGGGAGTCCGCAACGTGGAAGTAGTCCAATCAGCCGCCAACCGTCTCGAAACCAGAGGCAACCAGCAAAGTTTTACCGCTCTCGACCCCATTTTTATCCTCAGCGGCGAAAAGCTCGATTAATTGTCATTGGTCATTTGTCCGGCTGTCCCTTGTCCCTGGTTAAAGGACTTTTGACAAATGACCAATAACAAATGACAAAGGACAAATGACCAATGACCAGTGACAACAACCCAAATTCTATGCCTTGGTCTCGGATTATCAGTGGAATTATCGGTGCTATTTTGGCCCTGGGGATAGGAATCCTGGGCGGTTGGTATTTTACTCTAGGGCTCGGTATTATTTACTATTTGTGCCATGTAGAATATTTCAAGCTGGTGAGAGCTAAGGGACTTGTGCCAGCGGCGAAAACCACATTAGTATTTAGCCTCGCCTTGCTCGTGATTTCTAATGTTTCTTTTGACCTAGCTGATGCCTTGCTCCCCATCGCCGGGACTTTTATCTGTTTTTACTTGCTATTTAAGCCGAAATTAGCTACGATCGCCGATATCGGTGCCTCGATTCTTGGCTTATTTTATGTTGGTTATTTACCAAGTTACTGGCAACGTCTCCGCCTGCTCGGTACTAGCCAATGTAATCTCCCATTGGGGGGATACTGGCCCACCACAGAAATATCTATTGCCCAACTGCCCCAAGGTCTCACCTTCACGATGTTAGCTTGGTTCTGCATTTGGGCTGCCGATATTGGTGCTTATGTGTTTGGCAGGTTTTTTGGCCGCACCCCCCTATCAGAAATTAGTCCCAAAAAGACCGTAGAAGGCGCAGTTTTTGGCATTGCTGGTAGCGTCGCCGTCGCCACCGCTGGGGCCTGGTCTCTGCACTGGCCCGCTTGGCCCGCCACGGGTATCGGTTTAGGGTTGCTCATCGGTATCGCCAGTTTACTAGGAGACTTAACCGAATCTTTGATGAAACGGGATGCTGGCGTCAAGGACTCGGGGACTCTCATCCCCGGTCACGGTGGCATACTCGATCGGGTGGACAGCTACCTATTCACCGGCCCGATCGTGTTTTACTTCATCACTTTTTTACTTCCGTTATTAGAATAAAACTGGTCATCCCCCCCCTCCCCCCATGTCATTCCCGCGAAGGCGGGAATCTATTTTTTATTCATATGAGTAGCTATTTATGTCATTCCCCCCCGCCTAAGCGCTTCGCGCAGGCTTCGCCAACGCGGGGGGCGGGCTGCATGGGGGCAGGCTTAACCAAGTTTGGTTTTTGATGCAGAGGCGATCGCAGAAACCCGGAAACTTGGTCGAACCTAAAAAACCGGGTTTTTGACAGGGAATCTCTGTGGAGCATAGAAACCCGGTTTCTTGGATTTCCCCAACCTTCAAGACATCACCACAAAGCCACCCCGACCGACTAACTGACCGGGAGTGATGGTTAACTCATCCAGGGTGATATCCGAGCCCAAATCAATATAAAAGTCATCTAAAACTGGGAGATTTGGTGAAGAACTTTGGAAATAGGGCTTGACAAAATGCAGTTTATGCCCATCAGCCAGAGTTAAACCGGTGTGCAACACTGCCGGGACCAGTGGGCCAGCATCGGGGGCATTGAGCCAGATCCCGCTCAAAGCAATTTTACCGGTGGCGAGGGTGATTTGCAGGGTTGGGTCTGGTGGTTGCGGGGGGAGGGGGAGCTGGGAGAGTAAAGCATCCCGGATGGCATCAGCCAACATGGGAGCTGAGAGACTGCGATTGAGGTCTTCCTGGACAATGCAAAAGTCAGCCGCCACGGGGACCGGTGCCAAGAGGCGGAAGGGTTCGCCTTTGAGGATTTGTTTGATATTGATGCCCACTTTGCCCCCAGATAGGTGAATCGAGCTAAGGTGTAGCCCTCGATAGCAGGCGTTTTCAGCGGATACCTGTATTTGGGGGATGTTGCCAGTGAGGATTTGGCGGTTGCGACCGCCGATGCGGATATGCAGGTCGGTAACATCGTCTAGGAGCGATCGGAGCCAGACTTGCAAGGCTTTAGACAGAGCCCGCCCCACCAGCCCAGCATCAGGAGCGGCTACCAGCTCTGGGGCAGGAGATTTTCTCAACTCAGCAGAAGAACTCATATCAACTCCTCAGCCAAAATACCATTGATGAGGGACAATAAAACTATACTCTCCAGAAAAAATAGCGGAGAGATGCCGAATCAGGACCGCCACCGCTTCAAGCCAACAACTGCGGTCACACCCCTTGACCGGTTCTGGGGGTCAGGGGGACTGGCAGGAGGCGATGGGAAAGAACCAAAACAATGGAGCATTTTTCTGTAATATTTGTACATAGTGCCCTGTGGCAACAACCCTTGCCACCCCAATCCTAATCCCATGTACTGTTTGTGAATGCAAGCCGCAGTCAAAACCATGAAGGAAAGGCTGCAAAAAATCCTATCTCAATGGGGCATTGCCTCCCGCCGTCAGGCAGAACAAATGATTTTGGCTGGACGGGTAAAGCTGAACGGCCAAATCGCCCAGCTCGGCCAAAGTGCCTGCACCGAATCCGATCGGATTGAGGTGGATGGCCAGCTAGTCCAACCCACCGATCGTCCCCAGCTAGTATATCTGCTGCTGCACAAACCTGCGGGCGTGGTATCCACCTGCACCGACCCCCAGGGCCGCCCCACCGTATTGGACCTCTTGCCGCCCGAACTCCGCCAATCGCAAGGTATTCACCCTGTGGGACGCTTAGACTTTGAATCCACCGGAGCTTTAATCCTGACTAATGACGGAGACCTGACATTTCGCCTGACCCATCCCAAACATGGCATACCCAAAACCTATGAAGTTTGGGTGCGGGGGTGCCCACCGCCATCAGTTTTGGCCGCTTGGCGTCATGGGGTCAGCCTCGAGGGCAGAAACACTCTCCCAGCGGGAGTGCGAGTCCTCAAAAGGGTTGGGGAGGAAAAAACCCTCTTGGAAATCACCATCTCCGAAGGTCGTAACCGGCAAATTCGTCGGGTGGCAGATAAGCTAGGATACCCAGTGATACAACTGCATCGCTGTGCGATCGGGCCGCTACGGCTAACCCGGCCAGCTATGGCTCTCCCGAAAGGAGCGCCAGACCGGGCTCTAGAGCTGCCCTGTGGTAACATTCGCCACCTCACCTCGGAGGAGATTCATTTCTTACAAAGTCCAATTAATCTAATATTCGACAGTAGAGATGCGACCAGAGAATGAGGAGCCTGGGATATATGATTGAGAAAATTAAGAATAAGCATATAGTCAACTTTGACCAAGAACGTGCCGACAAACTGGCAGAACTGGGGAGCAAATTGCACGACCTGCGCGTGGAAAAATGCCTCTCCATTGATGAAGTGGCCGCCCATACCATGATTAGGCGCAAGCAACTAGAGGCGATCGAAGAAGGGCGACTCGATCGGCTCCCAGAACCAGTGTATATCAGAGGATTTATCCTCAGATTCGCCAATGCCTTGGGCATGGACGGATATGCTTTAGCTCGAGAGTTTCCCTTAGACCAAGAGCGGCAACAGCGCAAGTTTTACCTCGGCGATTTGCTCATCGTCTTTAAACTGCGCCCCCTCCACCTCTACCTAGTTTATGTATTGTTGATTTTCTTCTCAGTTAAGGGATTATCCCAGCAACTGAGCCAAAGCGCTCTAGCACCGGTGGCGAAACAAGGTAACGTCCCAGAATCGCCATCTACCCCCAACGACCTAGAGCCCGGGACGCTCCCCAAACCTGCCCAGCAAAACGCCCCGGGGAAACCAGTGGTAGCACAACAGACTTTGCCATCGGAGGCGGATAAGCCGGTGCGGGTAGGACTCACTTTTAAGGAGCAATCTTGGATTCGGATCGTCGCCGATGGCAAAACCGAGTTTGAAGGCACATTACCATCGGGCACCCAACGCACTTGGGAAGCCAACGAGCAAGTGGTAGTGTTGGCTGGTAACGCCGGTGGTGTTCTGCTCACGGTCAACAATGGGCAAGCTGAACCCATTGGTCTCAATAATGGCAAAGCTCAGCAAATGGGAGAGCCTGACACAATACAAGAGGTGACAATTAAAGCCAAAAATCCCCGCTCATAACTGCTTGCTGCTCCTTCTGGGGGCATCCCCCCACAGAAGGCATGGCGATCGCCCACTCATTCGATCGGCTCATCATCTTTGACCAGGGGCAGTACAAGTAATTCTGCCTGAACAACAGAAACCGCCCCTTGATGTATAGCCACTTAGCTCCTTTTCCGGTGAGCAGGGAGGCATCTTAACTATTTTTTCCACAAATGGGATAACCATGCCACTAATCCAAGTTAAAGTCAAACCCAACTCCAAACAACAAAATATCACATCATAACCCGATGGCAGTCTCACAGTCCATCTCAAATCCCCCCCAGTAGATGGCAAAGCTAATCAAGAACTAATCGAAATCCTCGCCAAACAATTCCAAGTCCCCAAATCCCAAATCCACATCAAATTAGGTCTCAGTGCCAAGATTAAATTAATTGAATATTGAACCACCACAAAAACACCGGTTTTCTCGCCAATATTTCTAGTCATATTAAGGGAATCATCCCTCCGTAGGGGCGAAGCATTCGGGCGACTCATCTATCTAGCAAAACCGAAAATTTATCATCATCAGGCTTCGCCCAAATCTGAGTAGTTGCCAAAACGGGAGGCTCCCGATATCAAGTCCGGGGGTATAAATGGCGTTTTTTCTGGCATTTCTCTGGCCCGACGGTGCCCCGAAAGCCCCCCTGCCCCCCCACCCAGTCAATTTTTGACCATCCGATGCCCCCAGGCTGGCTCTTATCTACAGAATTGGTTATAATCAGAGAATGTGGCGGGTAGCTCAGCGGTAGAGCGCCAAAAACACCCTTGTTCACACCTTGTCCTTTGGGCCGAAGAATTGAGGGTTATCGCTTAAAACGAGGATGTCGCGGGTTCAACTCCCGCCCCGCCACCTCCCTTATTTTTGCCTCAACGGGCCGCTAAAAGTGGATTACAAATTTTTTTTCCAAAAACAGAATCAAAACACACCCCAAAATCAACCGATTCCTGGGCGAGAACAGGAAATGATTCGCGGTCGGACTGGGGGGTATATGTTTGATGCGGGTATCTGGAAGTTGCTACGCCGCTGCTTGTTAATCGGTACTGCCCAAAGCACTTATTACGCCAATAAAAAGGCGCTAACCGATGATTTTGTGGCCGTAGTGCGGGAGGCAGTGGCGGAGAATCCCCGCCGTGTGGCTGAAGAAATTGTTTATGCCAGCGATGGCAGGGCAATTAACAACAGTGCCCCGATTTTTGCCCTGGTGTTACTCTCGATGGGAGAAACTCCCGAGGCGAAAAAAGCATTTTTAGAAATTTTCCCCCAAGTAGTGCGCACGGGTAGCCATTTTTATGAATGGCTAAACTACAGTAAATCTCTGCGTGGTTTTGGTAAAGTGGTGCGGGAAGCCGGGAGAAATTGGCTATCCCAAGATGCCAAATCTCTGGCTTATCAATTGTTGAAATATCAGCAACGGCTGGGTTTTTCTCATCGTGATGCTTTGCGGTTGTTTCACATGAAGCCGCCCACAGAAGACCATAATCAGCTATTTTCTTGGGTGGTGAAGGGTTGGGAGGAATTGCCGCCAGAGATAGGCTCGGAGGCTTTGGCGCAGGTGTGGTGGTATGAATGGCTCAAACGTCATCCTGACCAAACTCACGAAGCGATAATTAAAGGCAGATTGACCCATGAAATGGCGGCTCCTGTAGGCAAAATGGATGTGCAGGCGTGGCAGTTGCTGTTTGAGGAAATGCCTGTGGGGGCGATGTTGCGCAATCTGGGCTCGCTCACAGAGCTAGGGGTATTGCAAGAGGATAAAACTGCTAATTTAGACCGGGTGGAGTCGGTACTGAATAATAAAGAACGTCTCCGTAAAGGTCGCATTCATCCCCTGGATGCGCTTAAAGCCTTGAAAACTTATCAGTCTGGGGGGCGACTGGGTATGAGCAAAAAAACCTGGGAACCGGTGCCGAGAATTGTGGATATTTTGGAAAAAACCGTGGCACTTTCTTTTGAGGTGGTGGAACCGACGGGGAAGGTGTTTATGCACGCGGTGGATATTTCTGGTTCTATGGGTGCTTTGGTGACTTCGGGGGTCTTAACTTGCTGCGAAATTGCCACCACTATGGCTTTAGTGACGGCTAAGGCGGAGAAAAATTATGCAATTCGGGGTTTTTCTACGAAATTTTGCGATTTAGAGATTACGGCGGCGGATACGTTTAGTTCGGCGGTGGCGAAGGCGAGCGATCGCAATTTTGGCGGTACAGATGCCTCTGTGGCTTACGACTGGATGATTAAACACCAATTCAAAGCCGATGTAATTTGCTTTTGGACTGATAGCGAAAGTTGGGCCGGTAGCCGCCATCCCAGTCAGGCTCTGGCGGAATACCGGCAAAAAGTCAATCCTGATGTGAAAGCGGTGTATATCACTTTAGCGCCTTATCGCATCACCTTGGTTGACCCCACAGACCCCCTGTCCTGGGATTTATCTGGGTTTGACCCGGGCATCCCTCGGGTGATTCAAATGTTGGCCGCTGATGAGTTATAATTTAGCTCTAAGTAGTTTATGGCGGGAAACCCTTGTTCGCAACTTGCCTCCTGGGCCGATGAATTGAGGGTTATCGTGGTTACGGTCTCGCAAGAGGCTGGCGGGTTCAAACCCCGCTCCCGCCGCTTTCATTTTCCATTACAGGATAAGGATTTAAGCCGTGCAACTGGCGTGACGGTATCCCACTTTGACCAATCTTAGACCACGCCTTGCGAAAAGGATTCGACCCGTTGCGATATTTGAGAAAGGCAAACAACTTCCACAAAAAAGGAGCCATCCGAGTGCCCAAGGTAGGATATCGCGCTGACGGATCGGCAGTTTATAGAAAGGGGAATGAATACCTGATAGTGAGAACCGATGCTTTTGGCATCGAGAAGATTGTCACTTATGAAGTTAATGATGAGTGAATCTGTGGCAAATCATAATTTAGAATCCGCCAGAATTTATATCAATCTGCTGTTTGACGAATTAATCGTTTATTATCAGAATGCCAAAGAAGAGCGGCAACGCTTGTCTGCGAGATATAATCCAGATGAAGAATTTACCCTATTAGAAGAAATAGAATTACTCACTGGAGATATCAGGGGATATGCCAGCCAAGTCAAAATATCTGGTAAATTGCGCAATGAGGAAGAAGCCGCGAGCAAATTACAAAAAATGCGGGTTTTTGATGTTAGCACCATTGAAAAATGGTATTTTGAGTCTGGGGAAGATTTCTGGCACCTCAAACTTTATCTAAAAATGCTGGATTATCTGCGCTGTCTGCTCATAGAATATAGTCATTTCAAATAACGATGAGACAAGCCAGAGAACTGGCCCTCTATCCCCCAACCCCTTTCGACCAAAAAGGGAGAAAGGGGAGTAAGACGGAAATACAAAGTACAAATGACAAATGACAAATGACCAAGGACAAATGACCAAGGATAAATGACAAATTACTGTCCAGCGGTGCAAATTTGCCCTATAGTCAAATTTAAATCGGGAAAAGCTGGTGATTGGATGGGTGTTTCGCCCTGAAATGGGTTAATCATATACTCGCCATCAACTAAGGTACAAACGTGTAAAGTCGGTTGTTTGGGATTCCCGATATAGCGACGCCCGCCTAAACCTAAATAATCAACAATCCAATATTCAGCAATTCCGATTTTCTCATATTCTCCTAATTTTACCAAGTAATCGTCTTGCCAATTGGTGCTGACGATTTCCACAACGAGGGGGATGGTTGTTCCTTGGGTAATAGTGGAGCGTCTTTTCCAGAGCGGTTCACGGTCTAAACTGCGCTTGTCAATTATGGTGATATCTGGATTAAATCCCGATTTATCGCTGTCTCTAGATTTTACTATACATTGACGAGCGATAAAGTAGGGCATTGATTTACTATCTATCTGTATGCCCAGTTTGAGGGCAAGAAAACTCGCTACTTGTTCATGGGTTCCGGTGGGCTGCATTTCTATGGCAACTCCATTGCGCAATTCAAATTTTCCATAACCATCTGGATACGAATCGAGAAACTCCTCTAAGGTCATTAGTTGAGATGGTGCGGTTTGCAACATGGTGGTGGCTCCGGTTTAGATATCATAAATTGGGTGGCGGATTCTCTGATAATTATACCTCGTGAAATTCCAAAGCTGCTAGCTCGGCTCTTAATTGGCGCAGTTCAAATTCTAGGGTTTCGATGCGCTGTTGGATTTCTTGGCGGCGTTTTTCGGTGGAATTGCTCTGTTTGGCCATGTAGGCTTCGATTTCTGGCCATAATTCTATTGCCCAATCTTTGCTGGCGCTTTTGATTTCGGTAATTACTTCTATTTCGCCATTGGGTTGGAGGACAAACAGGGTGTAAAGCCGCTTTTGTTGTGCTTTGTTGCTGCCTTTTTTCTGGCAATGGATATACAAACCTGGTTCTTGGTAGGCGGTTTGGGAGATTTGGCTGACGAAATCTCCGATAATAGAATAGCCGTCGGTTTGGGTTTTGTCAATGCCTTGGATGAGTTTGCACCAGTTGCCCGGTTTTTCAGAAAGGTTGTTTTCCCAAAATCCGGCGGCGGTTAAAAATGATGCTTGGAGGTTAACGAGAATTGAGTCACTCATGGCATAATTAGGCTGATAGTTCCTACAATCTACAATTTGCGGAGTTATGGGAATGACGGATGAAAATGAAAATTGGATTAAGTTAGACCAGTTTTTGAAGTATCAGGGTGTGGCGGCGACGGGGGGACAGGCAAAATTGATGATTCAGGATGGGGAGGTGGAGGTAAATGGGGAGGTGGAAACGCGGCGGGGGCGCAAGTTGGTGGCGGGCGATCGCGTCACGGTGGCGGGGAGAGTGTGGGAGGTCAAGTTTAATTTTAATTAATTAGCTTGACTAATTTGCATCAGGGTGACTTCCCACACTAAACGGGGTTGCACGTAGGCGAGGAGATGACGGCGGGTATCTTCTAGGATAGAGATGGCGCGGCGAGTCTTTTGGTTTTGCAGTTGATGCCAATAGCGATGCTGCAAGTAGTTAATTAGCCATAGTTGGGTTTCCGTGTCGATCGCCCCATCAATCTCCCGCCCTAATTCTAGCGCCTCCTTCAAGTTAGCGGGCATTTTTTGCAGTCGTTGCAGCAGCTCTGGGGGAATTTCCGCCAATTGACTGGCCGCCAAAACTGCCACCCCGGGGCAACCTTGCGCCATATCCACCACCGCCGGGTCCTGCAAAATATCTCCCTTGTCCATATTTGCCAAAACCCGCTTCATATCCTCCCCATTCAGTCGCTGAAACGGTATCCGCTGACAGCGGGAAACCAAAGTGGGTAACAACGCCTCCGGCGAAGGTGCAATTAAAATAATCGTTGCCCGCCCCGGTTCTTCCAAAGTTTTTAACAAAGCATTTGCCGCCCCTTCGGCCATCGTTTCCGCCTGTTCCACCACCACCACAGAACGCGACGACTCCAACGGCGGACGTGCCAAAAATCGGCTGATTTCTCGCACTTGTTCCAACCGAATTGCTGGGGGCGCTTTCCTTTTAATTCCTGCTTCCGCTGCTTCCGCTGCATTCAGCAGATTTCCTTGGTGTAAATAAGTCGGTTCCACCCACAGAAAATCTGGGTGATTATTCAGTTTTCGTCCTTCTTTTCCCCCTCTCTCATTACCCCCTCTCCCATTTTGGGAGAGGGGGCTAGGGGGTGAGGGCGACTGTGTTAATAGAAGTTTCGCAAAACACCGCGCCGTTAACCCCCGCCCCACGCCCTCCGGTCCGGCAAATAAATAAGCGGGGGCAATGCGATTTTTCGCCACCGCCTGGGATAGCAAATCTACCGCTTGCTGTTGCCCGATGATATCTGTAAAGTTGTCATTTGTCATTGGTCAAAAGTCATTTGTCCTTTGTCATTATTTTATTCATCCTGTAGGGGCACGGCATCATTAATATCTTGGGGTCACGATAAATATTAATGACGCCGTGCCCTTACTAAATTATCTGTTATTAATCACTAAACATAAATTTATTCCTGTGAATAAACAAGGGCAGGGCATCATTAATATCTGGGTATCACGATAAATCTTAATGCCGCCGTGCCCCTACCAATTACCATTCTATAAATTATTATTCTTCATATGAAGAATAATACAACATAACCCTAGCAAACAATTCCCCATTTATGCAAACAAGGAGTTAAAACAGCTTGAATTTGGGCGGTGACGGCGGCGGGGGGTTGGCTGGCGTCGATGCGCCGGATGCGTTGGGGATAGGTTTGGGATAATTCTCGATAACCGTGTTGGACGCGGTGGTGGAAAGCGAGCGTTTCCAGTTCTAGGCGGTTGGAGGGTCCGCGCTGGCGGCTGCGATTCAGCCCGACTTCCACATCTACATCTAACCAGAGTGTGAGGTCGCTCTGTAAGCCGCCGGTGGCGATGAAATTGAGGTCATCGATAATTTGGAGACTGAAACCTCGCCCATAACCCTGGTAAGCTATGGTGGAATCGGTGAAGCGATCGCACAGCACCACGGCTCCTCGGTGCAAGTGCGGCAGGATAAAACCGTCCACATGCTGCGCTCGATCGGCAGCATACATCAACAACTCCGCCCGGGGTTGAATTGGTTCCCCCCCCTGCGGCGGCGTCAGGAGCAACCGGCGTAACTCTCCACCGAGAGCAGTTCCCCCCGGTTCCCGCGTCACCACCACCGGTGGCGGCGAAGGCAAAGACTGCAACCACTGGCGCAATAACTCCAGTTGTGTGGTTTTGCCACAACCCTCCACCCCCTCCAGCACCAGCAGCTTGCCAGGAGGGTTTTCGATTGTGGGGAGTAAATTGTTAATACCGGTCATAACAGAGATAATCAATGGGGGCAATTTCCTGCGGCTATTTATTTTTACCACCACTATGAACGCGATCGCCCAACACCTAACAACGAAAATTGGATCTGAATCCGTCACCACCTGGGAAAACCTACCTCCCAATGCACTGTGGCGGCAAAACTGGCAAAGTCCGATCGTCCCCGATGCGATCGCTATTCCCTCAACCCAAGAGCAACTCGCCGAAATCATGGCCCAAGCCAGCGAGAACCGCTGGGCCGTTCTCCCCTGCGGTAACGGGAGCAAGCTGCACTGGGGAGGTATCGTCAGCGGCGCCAACCTCCTCATCAGCACCCACCGCCTCAACCGCCTGGTAGAACACGCCGCCGGTGACTTAACCGCCACCGTCGAAGCCGGGATGACCTACAGCCAACTGCAAACCATCCTCGCCGAAAAAGGCCAATTTCTCGCCCTCGACCCCACCCACCCCCCAACCGCCACCCTCGGCGGTATCGTCGCCACCGGGGACACCGGTTCCCTGCGCCAACGCTACGGCGGCGTCCGGGACCAAGTTCTCGGCCTTTCCTTTGTCCGCGCTGACGGTCAAATCGCCAAAGCCGGAGGTAGGGTGGTTAAAAACGTAGCCGGATACGACATGATGAAACTATTCACCGGCTCCTACGGCACCCTAGGCATCATCACCCAAATCACCTTCCGCCTCTATCCCCTACCCGCCGCCTCCCAAACCGTGATGCTCTCCGGCGGGCCCGACGCGATCGCCACCGCCACCGCCAACCTCCTCTCCTCCAGTTTGACCCCCGTCGCCGCCGACATCCTCTCCCCCGCCTTAGTCGGAAAACTTCAATCAGCCAAAGGCATGGGATTGCTCGTCCGGTTCCAAAGCATCCCCGAAAGCGTCGCCGAACAATCTCGCGCCGTTGTCGAAATTGGCAACCAACTCGGCTTACAAAGTAACAACTACAGCGACGATGCGGAAGTAAACTTATGGCAACAATTGACAGAACTAATGCGGGATGAAGCTAAATCCGGGGAAATTACCTGCAAAATAGGAGTCAGGTCTGCGGAAGCCGTCACCGCCTTAGTGAAATTCCACTCCCTCGCCAGTACCGCCGAAGAATTTTCCCTCTATTTGGGAACTATCCACGCAGGCAGCGGTTTAGGTTGGTTGCGGTTTGCCGGAGAAACTGGCAGCGTTCTTGCCCTCATCGATAGCATCAGGAGAGAATGTCAAAGCGTCGGCGGTTTCCTCACCGTATTATCAGCACCAGTAGAAGTCAAACGGCAAACAGACGTGTGGGGTTACACTGGTAATGCTTTAGATTTAATGCAAACAATTAAAAAGCAGTTTGACCCCGCCTATATTCTGAGTCCCAGACGTTTTATCAACGGCATTTAATAACAGTTTTATCACTTCTTAGGGTGGGCATTGCAACAGATTAATTATCTTGATGGTGAAATTTATGGGGGCAATGCCCACCCTAAAACTCTGCTTTAGCCCCACTACCTTTCCCTAACAACTACAGATTATCCCATGACCACTACGGAAACCAACCCAACTCCTGCCACTACTCCCACCGCCCCTAAAGCATCAGGATTTGATACCCAACACCCCCCAGACCCAAGTTTAATTAACACTTGCGTTCACTGCGGTTTTTGTCTTGCCACTTGTCCCAGTTATCGCGTATTGGGCAAAGAAATGGACTCCCCCCGAGGGCGAATTTATCTCATGGATGGGATCAACAAAGGAGAGGCAGATTTAAATCCCACAATTGGGCAACATTTTGATAGTTGCTTGGGTTGTCTCGCCTGCGTCAGCGCCTGCCCTTCTGGGGTACAGTATGACCAACTCCTCACCGCCATGCGCCCCCAAGTGGAGCGAAATGTAGAGCGAAACCTGGGCGATCGGCTCCTGCGTCAGCTCATCTTCAACCTCTTTCCCTACCCCAACCGTCTCCGTCCCCTCCTCCTCCCCCTCTACATCTATCAAAAAACCGGATTACAAAAACTATTCCGCCAAAGCGGCTTACTCAAACCATTTCCCCGGTTAGCCGCGATGGAATCAATCTTACCCGCCGTTAACCTCAAATCCCTAATCAAGCGGGTCCCCGAAGTCATCCCCGCTCAAGGCGAAAAACGCTACCGCGTCGGCGTCATCCTCGGTTGCGTCCAGCGGTTATTCTTCTCCCCCGTCAACGAAGCCACCGTCCGCGTCCTCACCGCCAACGGTTGCGAAGTCGTAATCCCAAAATCACAAGGCTGTTGCGGCGCCCTCCCCGCCCACCAAGGACAAGAGGCCCAGGCCCAAGCCACAGCTCGCCAAATGATCGACAGCTTCCAGGACCTCAACCTCGACGCCATCATCATCAACGCCGCCGGATGCGGACATACCCTCAAAGAATACGGTCACATCCTCCAAGACGACCCCGAATATCACCCCAAAGCCATAGAATTTAGCAACAAAGTCCGCGACGTGCAAGAATTCCTCGCCAACGTCGGACTCACCGCCGAACTCCACCCCCTCACCGACAAAGAAGAGTTAAAAATCGTCTATCAAGACGCCTGTCACCTCCTCCACGGGCAAAAAATCTCCTTCCCACCGCGACAGTTACTCCGTCAAATACCCGGAGTCAAACTCCGCGAACCCCTAGACGCCGCCCTCTGTTGCGGTAGCGCCGGAGTTTATAATTTATTGCAACCAGAAATCGCCGACGAACTAGGACAGCAAAAAGCCCAAAACCTAGTGAACACAGGCGCCGAAATCATCGCCTCCCCCAACCCCGGTTGCTCATTGCAAATCAAAAAACACCTGGAATTGCAAAATCAAACCATTTCCCTCTATCACCCAATGGAATTATTAGACCTTTCCATCCGAGGGGAAAAACTGTAAAGTTTCACACTGGACACGGCCATGCCGTGTCCCTACCAAGAAAAATCATCATTGGTAGGGGCACGGCATCCTTAATATATGAGCTTAACAAAAAATCTAAATCACGCCGTGTCCCTACCAAGAAAAATCATCATTGGTAGGGGCACGGCATCATTAATATATGGGCTGAACAAAAAATCTAAATCACGCCGTGCCCACCCCAGTTTAAATCATCATTGGTAGGGGCACGGCATCATTATAAGAATTATTAGATTCTAGAGGATTCCACCAGCGGTCATCTTCACCAGCAGCCCAAGCAAAGCAATTATACAATCTAGAGCGCTTGCTAGTGATGCGATATCCCGTAGCAGCTAAATTAGGAAACTCCTCTTCTTGGTAAGGTTCCAGCCTACCATCTGTAGCCATTTTCTCTGCCCCATTGTATCCAAGCCGCCGCCATCTGTGTTAACCGCCCCCGCTGTTCTGGCAACACAGGATTAGCCCCTGTAATTGCTTGCAATGCCCAAAACCAATGGTCTGGTTCCTGTTCTAATTCCCGCAAAATTAGCGGCACAACCGGTTGACCCATACCAATAATCCTTTGGTAAGCTGGGTGCATGGACATTTTCGGAACCAAAGACATCATACCGGTTTCCCGTCGCCACTGTTCCGCCAGTTCTAAAAATTGGGCTTCTATATCTGCTGGGGCTAAAATCGGATAAGCCCAACTTGCATTGATTCCCGAAACTTTGGATGAGCCTTCCATCTGTTTGCTGAAAACTACTACTCTAGTATAGCAACCTTTTGGGCTGAAGCCCAACTACAAACCTTTTGGGCTGAAGCCCAACTACAAACCTTTGGGCTGAAGCCCAACTACAAACCTTTGGGCTGAAGCCCAATCAATGCCTTTACTTGATTTTTCTCTAAAGTTTAGGTACAATATAAAAGCTCACTTATCGCCAAGGATACCCATATGCTAGATTTGGTAAATCGCCTGTTGGGACGCCACCCGGAACAAATCAAAGCTAAGGTAGAAATCTACACCTGGCAAACCTGTCCCTATTGCATCAGGGCAAAAATGCTGTTATCCTGGAAAGGAGTTAAGTTTATCGAGTACAAAATCGATGGTGACGGTGCGGCGAGGGTGAAAATGGCGGAAAGAGCCAACGGTAGGCGCACAGTCCCCCAGATTTTTGTGAATAATCAGCATCTCGGCGGTTGCGATGACTTGTATCAGTTAGACACCGAAGGGAAACTGGACTCGCTCCTCGCGACAGAATTGGTGTCATAATCTGTAGGTGAAGGTGACTAGGGCACGGCCTAATCAAGATATCTATTTTTTGGCCAATCCTGGTGATGCCGTGCCCCAGCCAAAAATGATGGTTAAAATAGCATAAATCAAAATTTATTGGTTGTCAAGGGTAAAATTGATGAAATATACTGTAATCTATGATGGCAACTGTAATTTATGTGTTACTTTAGTCCAGCTATTAGAAAAATTAGATAAAGGCCAGATGTTTGCCTATGCGCCGATGCAGGATGATGCGGCTTTGGCGACTTTTGACATTACCCCGGAATCCTGCGAAATGGGGATGATTTTAATTGATAATTCTGCCCCAGAAAGACGATCGCAGGGGAGCGATGCGGCGGAAGAAATCGGAAATTTGCTGCCTTGGGGTGGTGTGTTTGTGGCGGTATATCGAGCGATGCCGGGATTAAAATGGCTGGGAGATAGGTTTTATGCTGGGATTCGGGATAATCGCTATCTGCTGTTTGGCAAACGCCCGACTACTTATGAGTCATCATATCCCACTTGCTGTCATTTGAATTATCGCAAAAAGGGGTAAATTTCCCAAGAATGAATACAGATAATTTATTCCCAAATTGGCCGAACCCGATTTATCAACAGCATCGGCATTATATGGAAGAGGCGCTGAAATTAGCCCAGGCGGCGGGGGAGGCGGGGGAGGTGCCGGTAGGAGCGGTGATTGTTGATGCTCAAGGGAATGTGATTGCTACAGGAGAAAATCGGAAAGAACGGGATAAAGACCCCACGGCTCACGCGGAAATTATGGCTTTGAGAAAGGCGGGTCAGGTGTTACAAAACTGGCATTTGAATGATTGTACTTTGTATGTGACGTTAGAGCCTTGCCCGATGTGTGCGGGGGCGATCGTCCAGGCGAGAATTGGGCTATTAGTGTATGGAGCGGATGACCCCAAAACTGGGGCGGTACTCACTGTTGCTAATATTCCTGATAGTGCTTGTTCTTATCATAAATTACCGGTGATGGGGGGGATATTAGAGTCAGCTTGCCGGGAGCAGTTGCAATCTTGGTTTGCTCGGAGGCGAACTGGTGGATATAATTGATAATTGATAATTGATAATTGATAATTGCAGCCTGTTCAGAAATCATCTGAGTTGCTCTCAAAGTCCCGCTCCCTTTTTGGTCGAGGGATTTAGGGTGATGGCACTGTATTAAGTAGGGGCGATTCGCGAATCGCCTCTACTAAAGGACAAATGACAAATGACAAATGACAAATGACCAAATCAAACCCCGATCGCCAGTTCCCAACCGTTGAGAGTGCCGGTATCAGCGGGGGCGCGATCGCACACTTGCAGCTTCCAAGTGCCCTTAGCCGGTTGATTGAATAACAACTTAAGTGCCGGGGCATTATCCACACTATAATACTTCTGCAAGCGAGTTTGACTGCCCAAAGTGCGCCCTTGAACTAAAGCCCTTTTGCCATTAGGAGCGATTAAACCAATTTCCAAATCCCCCAGAAACTCATGGGCAATATTCACGCTCAACCGAATATCCTTCACCGTCCGACTATCACTAAAAGCCACATCCACCACCAAACCTTCCAGTAAAGAACCACCAAAAAACAGCACATCAAACTTACCCGTTGTCCCCGGCTGGTAGTCGGGAATAGCTTGCCCGGTTTGGGAGCGCTGCTGCAACCAAACTTGCGCCGGAGCTGGTGGCACCAACATTTGCCGCGCCATCACCACCGCTTTATAAGCATTCACCTTGCCATAACCGAACCACTGAGAATGACCAGTGGCATCATAAGTCCCCATCCGGTTCCCCAGTTGCGGGTCAGGGTCAGGGTCAGTGATTTTATCTGCCGTTTGCTGGAGAATTTGTTTAACTTGAGCAGCGGTAAGGTCCGGGTTAACCGACAAAACCAAAGCTGCCACCCCAGCCACCACGGGAGTAGCGCTGGAGGTGCCGCCGAAAGCGCCGGTATAGTCGCCTTTATCATAACCGGCGGCGCCTAACCGGTCCGTGGTGAATACTCCCTGACCAGCAAGGAAAGTAGTAATTTGGGGTGCGCTCATCACATAGCCGGTGTCTGGCAACCACATTCCGGGAGGCGCATTATTACTGGGAGCGCTGACAGATATAGATTTTCCCCAGTTGCTGTAGGCGGCTTTTTTGCTCAAACTGGTGGCCGCCGCCACGGTAATGACATCGGGGTGAACGGTGAAACCGGCGAGCCATTTGGTATCGCCTTGGAGGGCATCATTAGGCCAGCCACTTTCTTTAATGGTGCCGTTAGTGGGGCGGTTGGCGTTCCCGGCGGCGAAGAGAATCACGCAGCCTTTGCCGTTGCGTCCGGTGGTGGCGGCGCGGGAGATGGCGGCACTTTGGCGCAGGGACAGGGGAAAATAGGGGGAGGAAGCGCCCCAACTGCACGAGATGACGGCGGCGCCTTTGGCGGCGGCCCAGCCGAAGAGTTCTTCGATCGCCTCATCATCCAAAAACCCGGTAGTCCGGATCGGCATCAAGGCACAACCAGGGGCCACCCCCACCACACCCACACCATTTTCCTCTGCCACCGCCACTCCGGCGCAACCCGTACCGTGGTTATCCGACTCCGCCTCGGGTAGGGGGGCAAAATCCTGGTTTTTTAAGTCTCTGGGAGCGACAATTTTGCCGGGGGCCGTGAAATCTGGGTGATTGATATCTACAGAATCATCAGCAATGGCAACTACGATGGAGCGACTACCTCGGGTGATATCCCAAGCCTTCTCGGCGTCAATGTGGGAGCCCGGAGTTAAACCCGGTCCGCCGCTGTGATAGAGATACCATTGCTTAGCATAAAGGGTATCTTTGGGGCGGTAATGTTGCTGCGATCGCACCACCACATTAGGTTCCGCCCGCAGCACTTCCGGTAACTGCATCAAAGACTGTGCAATTTTCACCGGATTTGCTAGCGCCTGACGGCTGATGATAAAAATAAAAGCATTGGGCACACCTTCAAGAGCCCGGAGCAATTCTAAACCCGCCGTCGTCGTGATATCGAGGCACCGGCCCAATTCCAAATTATCGGCAAATTGTACAGTCACTTCTGAAGTCAGGTACACCACCATCCCCGGATTATTTTGCACCTGATAAACGTGACTGGCAAATGCCACATTCTCTTGGGTGCGCGTCTGCTGCATCGCTATTTCCAACTTATCTGGGGCGATACTTACTTCGATTAAGTTGGTGCGGGGCAAAATCTGGTAATTGCTAGCATTGGCGGGTAATGCCTTCTGGATGACCGCCCCAGAAGGCACCCCATCACCTTTGAGGCGAAAAGTGAAGCGATCGACCATTTTTTCTAAAACGAATTCCTCCCCTCCCCGCTGCAGGCTCAGTTTTTTCGGCGTCCCAGATTCGCCATTGCCTCCCGGCGGATTCACTTGACCAGTCACAATTTCCCCTCCCTATTCACTCAAAAGAAACCGGTTTGCTGTGCCATCTCGGTTTCACCTCAAGATTTTGGTGAGAAACCCGGTTTCTGCACCATTAGCTTAACTCGCCCGGTGGGGGGATGGGATAGGGGGGAGTGTGGGGAGTGTGGGGAGTGTGGGAAGTGTGGGGAGTGTGGGGAGTGTGGGGAGTGC
>DVDU01000239.1 GCA_015296065.1 Oscillatoriaceae cyanobacterium M33_DOE_052
ACACTCCCCACACTCCCCACACTCCCCACACTCCCCGTCTCCCCGTCTCCAGATTATCCCGCCATGTACTGAGCAATATAGTCAAAGTAGGGGGCGGCGGCGGCGGCGTCAGCTTCGCTCAGCAAAGAGACGGAAGCATTTTTCAGGCAGCGGATGGATTCCACCATACCGGGCATGGGGACACCGAGAGCGTTGTACATCTCACGAGCCCCAATTAAGCCGATTTGTTCGATTTCTGCCGTGTCGCCGGTGAGAACGCCGTAGGTGGCTAGACGCAGATACCAGCCGAAGTCCCGTAAACATTGGGCCCGCTGTTTGGTGCCGTAGGCGTTGCCACCGGGGGCGATGAAATCAGGCCGTTTGGTCCAGAGCTGCTTGCTGGCTTGCTCCACAATCTTTTTTTCATTTTCCGCGAGGGTGGTGGCAATGCGCACCCGCTGTTCCCCGGTTTGAAAAAAGCTACTGATGCTCTGCAGTTCCCCGCTGCTGGGATAGCGCAGGTTGTCGTCCGCTTTGAGAATAACTTGGCTAACTACACTCATTATTATCCAGAAGGGTTGTTGAATACATGTTTGTAGTTTACCGATTCGGGGGAACAGAGATAAAGATTGGTTTTGGCATCTGGGGATTTTCTGGGAAGATGATTAATATATGATTAGAGATTGGTAACGGCAGGGGCCAGTAAGGAATTGACGACGATGGAAAGGGGCAGGTGGCAGCAGGGGAGCTTGGTGGAGCTGACGGTGACGGATTTGAGCGATACGGGGGAGGGGGTGGGCAGGTTTGAGAATCGACCGGTGTTTGTGCCGGATGCGGTTCCGGGCGATCGGGCAGATGTACGCCTCGTGATGGTGAAACCGAATTATGCCCGAGGGCAACTACAACAGCTAAAGCAGCCGGGACCGGCTCGCATTCGCCCCAGTTGTATTGTGGCGGATAAATGCGGTGGGTGTCAGTGGCAGCATATTGCCTATGACTACCAGCGACAAGCGAAGCAAAATATTGTGATTCAAGCCTTAGAAAGGATCGGCGGTATCCCTAACCCACCGGTGGCGGCTCCTTTGGCAATCTCCACGCCGGAGGCTTTGCCATCTTTGGGTTATCGCAATAAATGCAGTTTTGCTTTGGGGGTTTCGGCTACGGGTCAAGTGCAAGCGGGATATTATCAAAAGGGAAGTCACCGCTTGCTTAACCTCAACCGTTGTCCGGTACAGGACGATCGCCTTAACCCCCTGCTCCAAGAAATCAAAGGGGATATGCAAAACCGTGGCTGGCGAGTTTACGATGAAACCCGCCACAGTGGTGAGGTGCGTAATTTGTCCCTGCGAGTAGGGAGACGCACTGGGGAAATATTGTTAACTTTAGTGACACGCACCGGCAATTTGCCAGGAATAGAAGAGCAAGCTAGCCAGTGGCTGAGTCGGTATCCCGGTTTGGTGGGGGTATGTTTGAATTTGAACCCCCACCGAACTAATGCCATTTTTGGGGAAGAAATGGTGACGATTGCGGGGCGGCCCTACTTGCGGGAGTTATTTGGGGGGTTGGAGTTGCACTTGCGGGGGGATACTTTTTTCCAGGTTTATACTGAAGCGGCAGAGGGGTTGTTGCAGGCAATTGCTTCTCATTTAGATTTGCAGCCACATCAGATTTTGCTCGATGCCTATTGTGGGATCGGTACATTTACCCTACCCTTGGCGCGGTATGTGAAGGAAGCGATCGGCTTAGAAGTACAAGCCGCAGCAGTGGACCAAGCCAGAGAAAATGCCCGCCTCAACCAGATCTCTAATGTCAGTTTTATGGCGGGGAAAGTGGAAGAGTTGCTGCCCGCTTTGGGGGTAACGCCGGATGTGGTATTGCTGGATCCGCCCCGGAAGGGGTGCGATCGAGCCGTCCTGGAAACCCTGTTACAAATGCGACCCGATCGCCTCGCTTACATTAGCTGTAAACCTGCCACCCTGGCGCGTGACCTGAAAATCTTCATCGAAGGTGGCTACCGCCTAGAACTGGTACAAACAGCCGATTTTTTCCCCCAAACCGCTCATGTAGAATGCGCCGCCTTTCTGCAGCGCCTCAACCCAGAGGATAATTAACCCAGTGTAGCTATCCACACAAATTTAGGGAGAGTTCTACACCATCAGCCTTCGGGCTTCTTTGTCAAAATCAACACAGAACCCGAGAGTAAACACATGAGCTTTAATATTCAATCCCTGTATGAATGGTATCGCCGCACCCTTCGCCACCCCAAATATCGCTGGTGGATAATTCTGGGAACCTTGGTTTATTTGCTCAGCCCCATTGACATCTCCCCGGACTTCCTACCCATTGTTGGTCAAGTCGATGATATTGCCCTCCTCACCCTCCTGGTTGCGGAGCTATCCCAAATAGTTGTGGATTACTTCAAATCCCGGCAGTCTGAGAACAGTGTCCCCTCATCCACTGCTGCGGGTGACACCTCTCACCGTGGAGAAAGTACCGTAGAGGTAGAAGCCACTTCCTTGGAATAAGCTGGGAGCATTTGCTTGCTACCCTGAAAAACCCGGTAATCCCTACCGGGTTTTTTTATGTGGAAGCGGGGGGGGTAGGGATGTCTTGCTTGTCACTTGTCACTTGTCCCTTGTCACTTGTACTGGCAAGAAAGCTCTTCGCCCCTACCAAATGACCAATGACAAAGGACTAAGGACAAAGGACTAAGGACAAGGGACATTATAAAGAATGTATTACAATTCTCAGAACCGGCAATTTTTCCTGGTAAAAATAGGGTTGATCGGAAGGTTTACGGAGGTAGAGCCGCCGCAGTCATGGGGAAAAATGGGGCAAAAATGTGCCGCTTCTTCGGCCCTATCCCTACCTAGCCTGTGACTCATCCCTTTCCTCCCACCTGTAGTGCCCTGTCACGGGGCAGCAGGTAAAATAGCAGCGAAGTGTTACCTTGTCAATAGTGGTCAATGAAGTTTAATGAAGTGGTAGAAAAACTGGGGGATGCTGCTGCCTGCAATAGCCTGAGTCTGGGGGGCGTCAATCCCGAAATTACCCGGGTGGCAGCGGTGGAGGAGGCAACAGCAGGCAGCCTCAGTTATATAGAAGGAGCTAAATTTAAGGAATGGGTGAGTTTAACTGGGGCGTCGGCTTTGATTTTGCCTCTAGATGAGCAGTTTCAAGGACAAGCGACGGCGCGGGGAATTGCTTGGATTGCGACGGTGGAACCGCGCTTGTTATTTGCCCGGACTCTGGCTCTATTTTACCAACCCTGGCGGCCAAAACCGGGGATTCATCCCTCGGCAACGATCGATCCGAGTGCAGAAATTGAGGCAGATGTTTATATCGGAGCCGGAGTGACGATCGGCTCTGGCGTCAAAATTGGATTTGGTGCTTGCCTGCACCCAAATGTGGTAATTTATCCAGATGTAGAAATTGGAGCCAACACGATATTACATGCCAACTGCACAATTCACGAGCGCAGTCGCATTGGTCCAGATTGCACAATTCAGAGCGGTGTGGTGATCGGTGGCGAGGGTTTTGGATTCGTCGCCACCGGCGCTGGTTGGGAGAAAATGGAGCAGTCAGGTTATGTGGTGTTGTCCTCTGGGGTGGAGGTGGGTTCTAATACTACGATCGACCGTCCCGCAGTGGGGGAAACCCGCATCGGTAAAAATACGAAAATCGATAATTTGGTGCAAATAGGTCACGGTTGCCACATCGGTGAAAACTGCGCTATTGCTTCCCAGGTGGGGCTTGCAGGTGGTGCCAAATTGGGAAATAATGTCATCCTGGGAGGTCAGGTGGGCATTTCAAATCGGGTCCATGTTGGCGATGGGGCGATCGCCTCTGCCAAAACAGGAATTCACAGCGATGTTCCCCCCCATACGATCGTTTCCGGCTACCCTGCCATTCCCAACAAACTCTGGCTGAAAACCGCTGCCATCTACAATCGCCTCCCAGAAATTTACCAATCCCTCAAGCAGCTCCAGCGGCGTTTGGGAACCGTTGCCGATCGGCCTCCCGATCCTCCTACCTGATGAGCAATTGAGTTGGGGGGAGTTGGCACAAGATGGCTCAGGATGGGGCAGATTTTCCTTACCCATCTTGCCCCATCCTTAACCGGGGTGGTAGTGAAAATTTGCCTCAAATCAGCCCCAGACCCAGAAAAATTGTCAAAAATGCTGCAAATTTAAGACCCACTCCCGAGGGGCGCTTATTAAATAATCAAAAATTTTCGGGATTTAGGCAAAAAAAGTTGTGACAAATCTCGAATTTAAGGATATATTTTTGATAAGGCGTCCAATTGACATGGACTACCATTTAATTTCTTAGAATGGAAGGATATCAGGCAAAACGATGATTGACACTGCAACCGCACCACTTACCGGAAAGGCGCTGCTTCAAAAAGTAAAAGAACTCTCGAACTTACCCCGGCGTGAAACCGCGAAGCGCTGCGGCTACTACACCAGCACAAAAGGCGGTCAAACCCGCGTTAATCTTACGGATTTTTATGACGCGGTACTGGCTGCCAAAGGTGTCGCCTTAGATCCAGAAGGAGCCAAAGACGGTCGCGGTCGCGAACCTACCTACCGGGTGAGCGTCCACAAAAACGGCCAAATTGTCATCGGTTCCACCTATACTCAGGCGATGAACTTGAAGCCCGGAGATGAGTTTGAAATCAAGCTGGGCTACAAGCATATTCACCTGATCCAGGTGGATGGAGACAAAAAAGGCTCCGATAATGACGTCATATCTTTTGATGACGACGAGGAATAATCGCGATTGGGAGTAGCCACAAGCCAGTAGCCCCGGAGGCTCCCCCAGCAATGGTAGGGGCTCAGTCCTAAAAATGGGCTTGTGGCTAAGGTGACAGGGCTCAATTTTGGCTCTCTTCGCCATTGAGCCTAGCCAGGGCATATTTTGGGCAAATTCAGTGGCTAACCACGGTCAAAATTAGTGGCTGCGGTTTTGATTTCGCAGGCAGGGAGCCGGAATTTTACCCTGCCTATGCTTCTCGATCGCGTCATCTAATCCCTTGACAGCCCCAAAACCTTAAACTCAGCCGGATGATGCGATCAAAATTAGCCTCGCCACTCCGTAAGGCCAAAGCATTGCTATGTCCTGGATATCTGGAAAGCGGCGACGCGGCAGATTTTGATGGTCAGATCAAATCTGATGGCTTCACTATTGGTTGGCTAACCCCCCCATCCCCCCTCTGTGACCTCTGTGCCTCGGTGGTGAATATAAACCACTTTTGGCACAAAGGACACAAAGAAAGATGAAACAGCGGCGCTATGGCTGGGGGTTGGCTTTAGCGTGTTTGCCCCTCTGGCATTTTCTGATTTGGTGATGGTAAAGGTGAAGCGGCAGGGTTGTCACCAGGGGTGGGAGAAATTGCCTCGATTTCGGGGCTAATGGCAGCGGTCAGGATGGCTAAGTTATGGGCAAGTGCCGTTTGCTCCTCGAGGTTTTCGGTGGTAGAAAGGAGCTGATTTAGGGTATCAATCAGTTCGCGCAGATTGTTGAGAAAATTGGGGTCGCCGGTGAGCCGGTCTAAATCAGAGGTGATTTTCTCCACATTCTGAAAAGTGGTACGGGCTGAGTCTAGGGTTTGTTGGAGCTGGAGCAGATTGGTGGAGTTGGAAAAGTCGCGCAAGTTGGTGGAAGCTCGGGTGGCATCGAGAGAGACTTGGGCAAGATTGCTGCTAATGGTTTCTAGGTTGCCGAGGATTTCTGATCGTTCTACTTGCTGCAGTCCGGTTTGGACGCTGGCGAGGGCTGGTTTGAGATTATTCACGGCTCCACGCAACTCTAAGCTGGTGGCATTGAGATTATCTAAAGTTCCCACTAGGGTAGAGCGGTTGCTGGCGACTAGCTGATTGAGGTTGACGACCAAAGCATTGACATCTTTGGCTGTGCCCTGGAGTTGGTTGGTAATGGTGCTAAATTGGGCGACGGTATTCCTAATTTGGGTGCTGGTGGCGCTGAATTCGCCGATCGTACCATTAACCCGATTGGCGGCTTGCTCGAGGGCGGTAACGGAACGGGTGGCTGAGGCGCTCAGGGGCGTAAGCTGTTTATCAATGGAGACACTGAGCATATTTAGCTGCCTCGATAGTTGGGCGATTTCTGCCATTGCTGAGGTGCTGTTTTGCATGAGCTGACCCAGACCAGCCACAAATCGCGGATCGCCAAAACTTTTGCTAAATTGCAGGGTGGAGCGGAGCAGTTCGTCAAAGGTGACGCCGATTCTGCCTTTGAGCCGATCGCGATCGCACAAAATCACATCGGAATTACAGTCCTGGTCTAAGGGGTCTGGGGCATTAGCGACGGATGTAACTGGTTTGAGGGGAATAATATCGATGGAGGCTTCGCCGATGAATCCCGCCTGATTCGCCTCGATGATGACTTCGCTGGGCATGACTAAATCTGTGGCAGTAATGCCTAACTCTACTTCTACGCCGTTGGTACTGGGGGAGATGGCTTTGACTCTGCCCACCTGCACCCCGCGATAGCGCACGACGCCGCCGATTTGCAATTTGGCGATGTTGTCGAATTCGGCGACGATCGTATAACCTTTTTTGCCCAGGGCGATGTCTCGCAACCAGAAGATGAGGAACCCTAACATCCCCACACCAAAGAGAATTAACAAGCCCACCGAGCCTTCTCTAACTTTTCGCGATCGCATGTTCTTCCTCCCTATCACCTATGATAAATCAGCAGTTCCCGCCTCAATCAATTACCTGGATCGGTCCGCTGACGCTACCGCTAAAAAACTGGCGCACCATCTGGTTTTCTGTGGTATCAATTTCGGTAATTGTTCCTTGCCACTGCACTTTCCCCTGGTAAAGAAACACCACTTCATCAGAAGTACGGCGAATGGTGCTATCTTGGTGCGTCACCATGATGTAAGTGCTGCAACCGCCTTTTGATGCCTGTAGCTGCCGGATTAAATCTTCAATCACTGTGGAAGCAATGGGATCTAAACCCGCCGTGGGCTCATCGTAGAGCAAAACTTCCGGAATTGATTTGGGATCGTCCGGGTTAGACATAATCGCACGGGCAAAGCTGACTCGTTTGCGCATCCCCCCAGACAGTTCTGAGGGGTAGCGATCGCCAATTCCGGGCAAACCCACCATTTCCAGCTTTTCCTCCACCAGTTCCCGGATTTGAGAACGGGGCATATCGGAATGCTCGTAGAGGAAAAATCCCACATTTTCTGCCACTGTGAGGGAATCAAATAAAGCCGCATTCTGAAACACCATGCCAATCCCGATCGGATCGGCCAAATCGTCCAACCACCTTTCCCGGCGGTCTCCCTGGACGTAAACCTCCCCCGCATCAGGTTCGAGCAGCCCAGCAATGATTCGCAAAATCGTTGACTTACCTGTACCCGAAGGGCCGATAATACTCAGGGCCTGGTGAAGATTAATCTTTAAATCTACACCGTCTAAAATCTTATTGCTGCCAAAAGACTTGCAGATACCCCTTAGTTCTATCAACGGCTCCAGCACTTCGCGCATCCTTTTTCCAGATGGGAAACTTACACTTCAGTATAGTGGTCTGTACAAATGACTTACTGGCCAGCTTTTTGGCAGCATCCCAGCAACGTGCCGCCCCTCTCGTTTCGCTTCTCCCTGGGAGGGCAGGATGGTTTTTGACCAACCAAAGAGACACAGAGGCGATACCCCGGTGGTGCCCCTGCAATCCACCCCACCCATTCTCCTCACCATAACAGTGTTAGATTTTGCTTATCCTGTCTCCTGGTTTGTCAACCCTACCATCCCCTGCCATTATCAATCCCCACCACAACTATGCAGTTGGTAGGGTAATTATGTATTAGCACTTATCCCGCCTTTAACGGAAAAGCTATGTCTAATGGTTTACTCAAACAAGCCCTCCGGGCCCTGGAAGTGGAAACCCGCTCTCTGAGTACCCTCTGGCGCAAAACGCCGCCGCGATTTGGCCAGTGGTTCAAGTGGCTGGCTCCTGGACTGTTCGTCAAACGCTGGTTGCTGCTCATTGTTGGCGGTGTCATCCTTAGTCTCCTGGGATTGGCGATTTCTATCCGTCTAACGCCGATTTTTCGGGTGATGCAGTTCTTGGAAACGTTTTTCGCCAAAATTACTACCATCATCCCCAACTATCTCAGCGGCCCACTGGTGTTTCTGGTGGGCATTCTGTTGTTGGTTTGGGGCCAAAGTCGCACTGTGGGCTCTGTGGGAGCTGCCCTCAATCCTGGGGGCGAAGAACATTTGGTGGATGTGTTGCTCAATCGTCGTCGCTTGAATCGGGGACCGAAAATCGTCGCTATTGGTGGCGGGACTGGTCTTTCGACTCTGCTTAGGGGACTGAAGGCTTATAGTTCTAACATTACGGCGATCGTCACTGTGGCTGATGATGGGGGATCCTCGGGACGCCTCCGCCGCGAAAATGGGGTGTTGCCCCCTGGGGATATTCGCAACTGTTTGGCCGCTCTGGCGGCGGAAGAAGAGTTGCTCACGGAATTGTTTCAATACCGGTTTCGTGCGGGCAAAGGTTTGGTGGGTCACAGTTTTGGTAATTTGTTTCTTACGGCGATGAGCGACATTACCGGGGATTTGGAGCAGGCGATCGCCACCAGTTCTAAAGTCCTCGCTGTGCGCGGTCAAGTCCTCCCCGCTACCCTCACGGATGTTAATCTGTGGGCAGAACTGGCGGACGGACGCCGCATTACTGGAGAGTCGAGCATCTCAGAAGCTGGCGGCCAAATTGTCAACATTGGCTGCATCCCCGCTGCTCCCCCAGCTCTCCCGAAAGCTCTACAGGCGATTCGGGAAGCAGATTTTATTATTCTCGGTCCGGGAAGTCTCTATACCAGTGTGATTCCTAACTTGCTGGTGCCAGAGATTAGGGAAGCGATCGCTCGTCGTCAAGTTCCCACGATTTATGTTTGCAACATTATGACCCAACCGGGGGAAACTCAAGGTTACAGCGTTTCTGACCATATTAAAGCCATCGATCGGGCTTGCGGGGGGCGGTTATTTACCCATGTGCTGGTACAGCAAAAAGTCCCCTCGGCGCAAGCGTTGATTCGTTATGCCCAAGATAACTCCCACCCCGTGTTTGTCGATCGCGAAGACATCCGCAAATTAGGTAGGGAAATCGTCTTCGCTAACGTCATGGACGAAGACCAAAACACCGGTTACGTCCGCCACAACTCCCAGCTCCTGGCGCGGGTATTGCTCCGTTGGTACACTCGCCACCAAATGCGC
Organism: Oscillatoriaceae cyanobacterium M33_DOE_052; assembly: GCA_015296065.1. GTDB lineage: Bacteria > Cyanobacteriota > Cyanobacteriia > Cyanobacteriales > Laspinemataceae > Koinonema. Next base: position 9,234 of record DVDU01000239.1, read on the forward strand.
TCTAGCCATTCCGCGATCGCTTAACCAGGACCGCTCCTCCTCTTGATTTCCAGTTCGCTCCTCCTTTCCTTTGTCATTTGTCCTTTGTCAGTTGTTTAATCACTAATGACCAGGTGCAGCACAATTCTACTACCCGACGCCACCGCCACTCACACTCTCGGCTTTAACCTTGGCCAAAAACTCCCTGCCAACACTATTATCCTCCTAGAAGGAGACTTAGGCGCAGGCAAAACTACTTTAGTCCAAGGTATTGGCGCTGGTTTAGGCATTACATCTAGTATCGTTAGTCCCACATTTACGATTATTATTGAATATACCGAAGGCCGCCTGCCTCTCTATCATTTCGACTTATATCGTCTGACTCCCTCAGAAGTCGCCCAACTTCAACCAGAAACCTATTGGGAAGGCATAGAATTTCCCCCCGGTATCGTGGCGATCGAATGGCCCGATCGGCTCCCCTACCTCCCCCAAGATTACCTCCGCCTCCACCTCACCTACGAGCAACACCAACGCCAAGCCCAACTCATCCCCATTGGCAACTTTGTAGAGTTTTAGCCCTTCCGGAAAGGTTCGTAGTAGGGCTTCAGCCCTCCGAAAAAGTTCGTAGTTGGGCTTCAGCCCATTAGCAACTTTAACTTATAGTTATTTTAAATAATAATGAGACATATTTTTTCCCGGATTTAGGGGTAAGGGTGCCGATGTAGGGGCGATTCGCGAATCGCCCCTCCTACATAATTGGCTCAACCTTATTTGAAATGACTATATAGCCGATATCCAGGGACAAGGCCATACCCTATCCTCTCCTCTAATCATCAAACCAAACCCCCGATTACACCAATATTTCCATACCCACAATTTTATATTCTTGACAAACCAAATCAATACAGATATCTCCTAACAACCGAAAATTAAACAGAGTCGAATTATAAGTTAGTGAAGAATTTTCAAAATAGTAAGGCTCAGCGGATAAATCAGCATGATTATTTACTGCAACTGGTTTTAATTCCACTTCCCCAACCCAGAAACACCAATCTTCATCATCAGAATTAATCGGTTGAGACAAAACCAAGTTAACCAGGCGGTAAAACTCGAACGCCACATGACCAGCTTCCGGCCCAAATGTAAATTCCAACCGCAAGCCCAGATTCGGAGCCAGAAATGATATCCCCACTAAGTCAGCACTTTTTAAATCTTCCAGAAACGTGGCTAATTCTGTCGTGACAATAGCAGCATTCATAAAACAAGTTTTTCTCCTGTACGATGGGTATTGGCTCCAGGCACAAATTTAATTTGATTCCCAAACTGGTCATAGCGACGGCGGTAAGTTTTTCCATCCGCACCGCGCATTTGTGGACCAGTGCGAACAATTTCTCCAGTCGGTCTAATATGAATCACACTGCCATCAGGATGCGCAAAAGTTTGATACCCACCCGCCGTCCTAGTTTTAAATTCAAACCCGTGATTTATCAGCAGGGTTATCCCCGCTGACAAAGCGAGTCCCGTTAAGTCGGGCAGTACCTGTACAGCCCAATTCACTGTAGCAAATCCTGCATCGCCTCCGGTGGAATCGTCAGTGAACTAGCAATCAACTCCTCATCATCCTCATCCAAAATATCCGGAAACTTCATCCCCGGTAACACCTGCACCGAAAAAATCTCCTCCACACCCTCTTCAAACTTCAAAAAAGCCAGGATATTGCCCGTCTCGATATTCACCACCCACACACCGCAGTTTCTTTCCGGCTTTTGCTCCACAATGGGAATACCACTAAAAACCGCCGTCTCCCGCACCTGCGACAACCCCACAAACGCCAATTTCCCATGAAAATCCAAACCCCGCGTAAAACCGGGCAGTTTCGCCACTGTTTGCATTTCTCCTGAAATGGGGTCAACCGTCGCCACAGTCCCCACCCCCGATTCTAGCAGCCACAATTTATCCTGATACCAGCGGGGCGAATGGGGCATCGATAAACCTCGACGGATAATTTGATTGGTTTCCACATCCATCAGGATGCCCCCATTCGCCTTATTATCCCGCCAACCCTCCTTATAATTGGTTTCTCCCAAAGCCGTGACATATTTCGGTGCCCCATCCACCATTCCCAAGCCATTCAAATGGCATCTATCCTCAAAAGCTAGATGAGTGATGAAATTGGGACGCCATCGGGGGACAAAATTATAAGTGTGATGGAGAGTGCAGAGGCAAGAAAACCGCGTATTCACAAACCAAATCCCATCTTTACCATAAGCGATTTCGTGGCTATCAACATTCCCCGTCACCCACATATGACGGGGGAGAAAACAGCCATCATGCTTTTCTTTCGGCTCCAAAATCGGCGCTAAAGCAGGCATATTCACATATTCCCAGACGTGGTAATCTGTAGCCACAGCCATTCTCGGTCCATTCACCGCCAACCCCGTCGGCTCATCAAACGCCTTGAAATGGGTATTCAGATTTTCCCCATCAGCGCGAATGATAATCACCTTGCCCGCCTGATAAGTAGAAATCACCACAGAAATGCCCAACTGACTCAGGATTTGGGCAAAATTTGACGTAGAAACACTCCGCATCGATTTTGGTTCTGTTGTTTTTTCTTTTTTTTTCACGACATTACTCCTATGTAATTCTTAATTTAAGTGAAAATTTGACTCCAGAAAAGGTGAGAGAAGGTTATTGTAGCTGAAATTGGCTTTGTGGAACACTAACCAGCCGCCTTTGTCTGCTTGGGCAATCTATATTCTCTCAAAGCAGGGGAAATTGGCTTTTTCGCCTTGACCAGACAGGGCAGTGATGTTTACCTGCTAAGCTGGTTAATCTCCTCGGAAATTTTCACAGATGTAATCTCAAGTGAAATGAAAAAAAATCGCGATTTTTGGCCAAAAATTGCGGATTTCCAGCGGAAATTATTCCGTAAAAACCCTTGTCTTTTATGTCTAAGTTGTGGTATATATACGGAAGCGGGGTGACTCACCCGCTATTTGTATTGGTGGTCAGCACAACTCAGGCAGGGCTCTCGAAATCAGGCAGAGAGTATCAGGGGCACAAAGGACAAAGAAGACATCATCAGGGCGAGACAATTACTCAACTCTCAATAAATTTTATGCCGAAACCAGTATCTATCAACCGTGACATTGCGCTGCAACATCAATTTTTCTCAGACCTGGTAATCATAGACCCAGCCGTTAAGGACTACCAAAGCCTTGCCACTGGCATCAACCCAGGTGCCGAAGCCATTATCCTCCACAGCCACCGGGATGGCATCCGCCAAATAGCGGAAATCCTCGCAACGCGGCCCCATATCCAGACTCTGCACCTGGTATCCCACGGGGGACCCGCCACCCTGCAACTGGGTAACAGCCAATTAACCGAGGCTAACCTCCCACAAATCCAAACTTGGCGCCAACCATCTCTCAACAACATCCTTATATATGGATGTGAAGTGGCAGCGGGAGAAACTGGACAGCGCTTTGTCCAGCAGTTTAGCCAGCTTACTGGCGCTGCTGTAGCGGCTTCTGGCACCAAAACCGGTGCTGCTAAACTCGGCGGCGACTGGGAACTGGAATTCCGCATCGGTGATATCTGGGCAGCTTTGGCATTTCCCGCGCAGCTCCGGGAGGCTTATGCAGGGGTGTTCGCCACTATAGTTGTCACTACCCTGGACGATGAAGATGATGGCAGCTTGGGTGGGGGTACTGGCATCTCCCTGCGGGAAGCCATCAACTACTCCGCCACTGGCGACACCATCCAACTAGCCGCAGGCACCTACACCCTAACTCTAGACGGTAGTGGTGAAGATGCGGGGCTTACTGGCGACCTGGATATCGACGGTAAAGACCTGATTATCATCGGTGCGGGTCAAACTACCACTACTATTGATGGCAGCGGCTTTACTGCTGGCTCTGGCACTCAAGACCGGATATTTCACCTGCTCAACAGTGCCAATGTGGATATCTCGGCACTCACTATCCAAAATGGCGACGCTGATGTTAATAGTGAGTACGGCGGTGGTATTTATAACCAGTCTAATGGCAACCTCACACTCACGAATGTCACCATCCAAGATAATGTTGGTCGTTTTGGCGGCGGCATCTACATTACCGATGGCACCCTCACCATCGCCGATAGCGAAATTTCTGGGAACACAGCGATCAATAGTGGTGGAGGTTATTCATCACCCCAAGGTGGCGGCATCTACATAAAAAATGGCACTGTCACCATTACCGATAGTGATATCTCCGGGAACACGGCGGGTTACGCTGGCGGCGGTATCTATATTGACAGTGGCACGCTCACAATTATCGGCAGCACCATGTCTGGCAACAATGCCGCAGGCGATGACGGCGGTGCTATTTATAACGATGGTGCCACAGTGACAGTTATCAGCAGTTTGCTGTCTGAAAACATATCTGATGGCAGCGGTGCTACTGTTGAAAACACCGGTAATGGCACCCTCACAGTCATCAACAGCACTATATCGGGCAATACGGGTAGCTACGGCAGTGGCATTAATAATGAGTATGGCACTGTCACAGTTAGTAACTCAACCATCACGGGAAATATTGCTCAAAATGGTGGAGGCGGTATCGCTGGCTACTCCAACTTCACTATCAACAACACTATTGTCATCGGCAACACAGATGCTGTAGGAGACCCTTCCGATGCTAATGGCAGCTTCACCAGCAACGGCACCAACATTATCGGCGATACGACCAACAGCAACGGCTTCACCAACGACATTACTGGGGTAACGGCTGATGAAGTCCTCCACCCCTTCCTCAGCAATAACGGCGGTGCCACTCCAACTTATGGCTTAATCATGGGAAGTCCAGCATTGGATGCGGGTACAAATGCCGATGTGCCTGCGGATACTGAGGACTTAGATGGAGACAGCGATGTTGCGGAATCAATCCCCTTTGATGTTCGGGGAACCGGTTTCGATCGGATTTTGAATAGCACTGTGGATATTGGAGCCTTTGAGGGATTCCTCGAACCCGTGAGCATCACCGCCCAAACTGCCACCGCAGTAGAAGGCGGCACGGCTGGTGTCTATCGCATTACTCGCACCAGTAGCACCGGCGACCTAGATGTGTATTTAACCCTCGATACCGGCACTAGCACTGCGACAACAAGCGAATATACCCTCACTGGTGGCAGTATCAGTGGCACTTCTCCAGACTTCACGGTGGTGATTCCAGACGGGCAAACCTTTGTGGATGTCACTCTTACCCCCACTGATGACACTCTCCCAGAAAATGCGGAAACCGTTAAACTGGATCTGAAATACGGTCCTTCACCTTACAGTATTGACACCGCCAACCCCAGCGCCACTGTCACCATCGCCGCCAACGACCCCATCAGCTATGCTGCGGCAGTCAACGGCAGCAGTTCTGTGAATGAGGGTAACAGCGGCAACAAATTAGTCATCCTTAATGTGACTCGAAGTGGTGGCATTGGCACCGATAGCACTGTAAATTACACCCTTGGCGGCAGCGTTGATGCCAGTGACTACAACAACATTCTGGTTGCAGGAAACGCTGGCAGTACCACTGGCACCATCAGCTTTGCGCCTGGGGAAACCACTAAAAGTGTGGCGGTAGAGCTGATCGGGGATGGTATCGTTGAACCAGACGAAACCCTGAGTCTGACTTTATCGGCTCCCAACAAAACCACTGCCCCAGAAAGCTCCACCATTGCCACGGCAACGGCATCTCTCACTATTACCAATGACGACGATGCTGGGGTCACGATTAATCCTACCAGCATCAGCACCACGGAAGCTGGCGGTACGGCTGCTTTTACCGTAGTTCTCGACAGCGAACCGACGGCGAATGTGACAGTTGCCCTGAGTGGGGTAGATGCTACTGAGGGGACGTTGGATAAAACCAGTCTGACGTTTACTCCGGCTAACTGGGATACTGCTCAAACTGTCACAGTGACGGGGGTAAATGATGATATCGCTGATGGCAGCGTCAGCTACACCATTGCCACGGCGGCGACCAGCACTGATAGCGCTTACAGTGCTATTGCGGTGGATGATGTCACTGTCAGCAACAGCGATGATGAAACTCCCGGCATTACGGTGAACCCCACCAGCGGTATCACCACGGAAACGGCAGGGGGTAATGCGACGTTTACGGTGGTATTGAACACCGAACCCACGGCAAATGTGACTATTGGTATCACTTCCAGTGACACCACTGAGGGAACAGTTGATAAGTCGAGTTTGATATTTACTCCGACCAACTGGGATGTTGCTCAAACTGTCACCGTCACCGGGGTGGATGATGATGTGGTTGATGGCAACGTCACTTATAACATCGTCACCACTGCTACCAGCACTGATACCAGCTACAGCGGTGTCAACCCCAGTGATGTGAGCATGACGAGCATTGACAATGACACGGCGGGTGTGACGATTACTCCCACCAGTGCTAATACCACAGAAGCGGGGGATACTGCCACTTTCACTGTGGCACTCAACACCGAACCCACGGCAAATGTCACTATTCCTATCAGCAGCAGTGACACCACTGAGGGAACAGTTGATAAGTCGAGTCTGACGTTTACGGCGGCGAACTGGGATACTGCTCAAACTGTCACCATTACTGGTGTGGATGATGATATCGCTGATGGCAGCATTTCCTACAATATCGTCACGGCGGCGGCTACTGGCACTGATGCGGCTTACAGTGGCTTCAATGCGGCAGATGTGGCGGTGGTGAATGCTGATGATGAAACTCCTGGCATCACGGTAACGCCTTCGAGTGTGAGTACCACGGAAGCGGGGGGGACTGCAACTTTCACCGTCACGCTGAATACCGAACCCACGGCAAATGTCACTATTCCCATCAGCAGCAGTGACACCACGGAGGGAACAGTTGATAAGTCGAGTTTGACGTTTACGGCGGCTAACTGGGATACTGCTCAAACTGTGACCATTACTGGTGTGGATGATGCGGTGGTGGATGGCAATCTGCTGTACAATATCGTCACGGCGGCGGCTACCAGCACTGATACGGCTTACAGTGGTTTTGATGCGGCGGATGTGGCGGTTCTGAATGTGGATGACGATGAAGAAACTACCACACCGCCTGAGCCTCCAACTGAGCCTCCAACTGAGCCGCCAACTCCGGAGCCGGGAGATTTGGTGGTGCCGCCTGTTGCCAATAACAACACCAGCAATCCTTTTGTCAATAATGGCGGTACTCCTGCTGGCAATACTGGCGGGACTGGCGGTCAGTTTGGCGGGACACCTATCAGCACTGGTGGTGGTACTAATTTTACTGGCACTGCGGGTACTGGTGGCACTGGTACTGCTGCGGCTGACAATTGTCCGCCAATGCCTGCTCAACCAGTAGTCAGCTTTGAAATATCGGCGACTATTGATGGCACTGATGGGGATGATATTTTGGTAGGGGATGGCAATGCCAATGCTATTAAAGGCTACATTGGCAATGACTTTATCCTGGGTTTGGCCAGCAGCGATACTATCATTGGTGGTGTGACTGGCGATAACACCGGTGCCGATAATGATGTAATTTTCGGCAATAGCGGCAATGACTTGCTGCAAGGTAGCGAGGGTAATGATATTGTCTTCGGCGGCCAAGATAATGATATCGCTCACGGTGGTAAAGGTGATGACCTGTTGTGGGGCGATCGGGGTAGCGATACCCTCATGGGTGACATGGGTAATGATGTCATCTACGGTGGCCCTGGCGACCCCAGTTTATCCGATGTTGACCTCGGCGATGTCATCTACGGCGGTGCTGGCAATGATATCCTGTTAGGCAACCAGGGGACTGACTCTATCTCCGGCGGCGATGGCGGTGACTTCCTCTATGGCGGTCGCGATAATGACTTGCTGCATGGCGACGCTGGTAATGATTTCCTCTACGGCGACAAGGGTAATGATACGCTCTGCGCTGGCGATGGGGATGATACGCTCTATGGTGGCACTGGCAGTAATGCCGGTGTGGGCCAAAATGAGGAGCGGGACTTCCTCGATGGCGGCGTTGGCAATGATTTAATCTTTGGCAGTGAAGGGGACGATACCATCACTGGTGAGGATGGCAGCGATGTCATCTACGGCGGCAAAGATAATGACTCTATCACTGGTGGTTCTGGTGATGATGTCCTCTCTGGTGACAAGGGGAGCGATACTCTCACTGGTGGCACTGGCAGTGATAAGTTTGTCTTGGCGGCTGGCTCTGGCAGTGATGTGATTACTGACTTTGCCGATACTGTGGATATGATTTGGTTGAGCGGTATCTCGTTTGCTGATTTGACTGTCAGCGGTGATACTGCGACTACGTTTATCGATTTGGATGGAGAGCGTTTAGCTACTCTTTCTGGGGTCAACTTCAGTTTGATTACTGAGTCTGATTTCGCCACGATTTAGTCTGGAAGTGGGTTATCCCCACTTGACTGATTTTCTAGGCAACAAAACCCCGGTTTCTTGAGGAAATCGGGGTTTTGGTTTGCTGGTCAAAATTGAACTATAGCAATCCTATTTCAATCGTAATATTTTTGGAGGGGCAATCCAGAAGTGGTTGCCCCCAGACGCTCCGGGGCAGCCACCCTTCGACAGGCTCAGGGGAAACCGGGGGGCCTGCCCCTACAATTACCACAACCCATTTAGGATTGCTATATAATTAAATTATCCTTGACCCAAGAGTGGCGATGACTTCTACTATCAACCAACGCACCTACACGGTGGCTGAATATTTAGCGCAAGAAGCTCCATCCACGGAACGCCATGAGTATCGTAACGGAGAAATTATTCTTATGCCTCGTGGTACGCCTAATCATAATCAAATTACCCTGAATTTGGCGGGCGCATTAAATTTTGCCTTGCGACGCCAACCCTATCATGTTTTTGTCACAGACCAACGCCTGTGTATCCCGGAGAAGCGGGTTTATACTTATCCTGATGTGATGATAATCCGTCAGCCCATAGAATTGCAAGTGGGGCGCAATGATACGGTGTTGAATCCTTTGGTTATTGCGGAGGTGTTATCAAAATCAACCCGCAGTTATGATAAAGATGATAAATTTGCCGCTTATCGGACTATTCCCAGTTTTAGCGAGTATTTACTTATCGAACAATATGCTCCCCATGTGGAACATTACACCAAAACTGAGGGTCAGGCTTGGCTATTTCGGGAGTATGATGGTTTAGAGGCGACGGTATCTTTCCAAGCGTTTGAGTTTATAATTGCTCTAGCTGATTTGTATGATAAGGTGGATTTTGGGGCGGAGGTGGCGGAGAGTGATACAGAACCAAGTTAATTTTCCAAAAAACGATGATTTTTTTGCGCTGTAGGGGTGATTCGCGAATCACCCCTCCGAACCAAGATAATTTTCGCCTTTTAAAGAAAAATTTACATAACTTAAAATAAATTTATGCTGTCAGGGGAACAATCATAATTGATGGGGGGTCTTGTGGCGCAATTCCGGTTTTGTAAATTGTGGGAAAACAGGGTATTGCTCGGATAATCGCGGGCAAAAATCCGGGCGATCGGATATATTTTTTGTCTCTTAAAAGAATAAAATTGCTGTCCGGAAACCGGTAAAAGTGCTTGTTTACTTAGCCAGAAATGGTCATTTGTTATTGGTCATTTGTCTTTTGTCATTGCTCATTTGTCCGTTGGTCGGGTGGATTCGCGAATCTCCCCTACAAGGGACAAGGGATAAGGGACAAGCGGACTTGCGGACAAGGTACAAGTGACCCCAATTTGGGAGAGAGAAAAAGTGAAAAATTATAATTATCTATTGAAAGGTACGGCCTTAGCTTTCTTGAGTGCATCCACGGTAGCAAGTTTGATGTTAAATGCCTGGTTATCCCCTGGGGTGATGGCTAATAATGCCAGCATCGGGGGAGAATCTCAGCCAGCTATGAATGGGCAAATTATGGCGGGTCAAACTGTTATTTATGTTGACCCGAAACGGGGCAATGATGAAGTAGGTGGCGATACATCGGCAAATCCCCTGCGGACGATTACGGCGGCTTTGGCAAAAGCGGATGCGGGGACGGTGATTCAATTAGCCCCGGGGCGGTATAGTGCGGGGGAAGTGTTTCCCCTGCAGCTGAAACGGGGGGTGATTTTGCGGGGTGATGAAGGTCGCCAGGGTGAAGGGGTGTTGATTGTGGGTAGCGGTCGTTATGTCAGCCGGACTTGGGCGCGACAGAATGTGACTATTTTAGCAGAAGATAGCAGCCAAATTCTGGGGGTGACGGTGACGAATGCGGAAACGCGGGGGACGGGGGTTTGGATAGAGAATGGCAATCCGGTGATTAGTAATAGTACATTTGTGAGCAATAATCGGGAGGGAATTTTTGTTTCGGGTCGATCGGAACCGGTGATCGAGAATAATCAGTTTGCTTATAATGGTGGCAATGGGATTTCGGTGACGCGGGAGGCAAAAGGACTAATCCGGGGTAATGTGTTCCTGGATACGGGTTTTGGCTTGGCGATCGGCCATGATGCGGCCCCGATTATTGAAAATAACCAAATTCGCCAAAATCGCGTTGGGGTGGTGGTGACACAGCAGGCTCGTCCGATTTTACGGGGCAATACGATCGAGAATAATAGCGAATATGGTGTGGTGGCGATTGCCCAATCGCAACCGGAAATCGCCAGTAGCAATGTTTTCCAGAATAACGATCGCACCGACACGTTTATCGCCAGGGAACCCCAAGGCGTCCCCCCCACACCCACCGTGGCGATGGGAGAGCAAAAAACTGTCTTTACCTGCGAACCCTATACTAACGGTTTTGCCACCGTGGCGCAAAAGGGAAATGCTTCGATTCCCCAACCCATGATTATCTGGAAGAGTACAGAATTTGACTCCCCAGAAAACCGCTGCTTGCAAGTCACTCAGCGGCTCAACCAAATGGTGACAGAAAAAGGCGGCAAATTTGATAATATGCTATTTGCCACCGGTAGGGTGAATGACAGCAAAGTGGTTTGCTTAGTCAAGAATGTGGCGGAAAGCTGCCAACCCAATAATATGCTATTTGCCCTCAGTGGCAGCAACGCCAGCAACCCCGCTGAGGTGTTACGCCGGTTGATTGCTTTCAGCGTGAAAGGTGGGGGCAACCCGGTGCAGGAGTTGGGCGAAGAAGCGGTAGCACCTTTGCAAGCCGTGGCTGATAATTTGGCTCCCGAACTGGGTTTATGGTTTGTTAATACTGCACAATAGGTGCTTCCGCATCATATTGGGTATTGAGAGAAACCCGGTTTGTGAAAGCAACCGGGTTTCTTGCCAATTAACTGCATAATTAATTCAGGGTAGTTGACAAGCAAAACACCATGATATTATCTGGTAGTAAGGCTGCTCGTATTGGTGCAGCATTGGCGATATTGGCTATTTTTGGTCATGGCTTCCGGGATTATATTGTAAATCATCGCTTCCCGTATTCTCAAAGGGCGATGGCAGCAACTCCTGCGGAAATTGAGGCAATGGCACGGCGAGTTTCGGTGCTGATTAGCCCCAATTTGACCCAAAAAGGTGATAAACTGGTGGTGGCGGGGCAAAAAACTGGTAGCGGGGTGCTGGTGGCGAGGTCTGGCAATACTTACTATGTGCTGACGGCTTTGCATGTGGTGAGTAAAACTGGGGGTTTCCACGCGATCGCCACTGATGATGGTGCGGTGTATTATATAGATGCCAGGGCTAATAGTCCTGATATGATTCCGTTAGGCAACCAGGCGGGAGCTTTGGGGGAAAAAATCAGCGGCTTAGATTTGGCTTTGCTCAAATTCACCAGCGCAACTCCCCATGAAGTGGCGAGAATTGCTAGGGGAGCAGTTGCTACTAATGAGCCAGTTTTTATCAGTGGTTTGCCTAATCCTGATGATTTGCGCATTACTGTGCGTCAGCGTCGCTTTTCTCCCGGGAATATCGCCGAAATCGTTAATCCCCCCATTGCTGACGGTGGTTATAGCTTGCTCTACACCAGTGAAACCGGCGACGGGATGAGCGGCGGTCCCCTATTTAATGCTAACGGGGAATTAATCGGTATTCACGGGAGAGGTAGGGGGATTGAAAACAATTGTAGCACGCCAGAAGTCAGCGCTAACCATAGTTGCGGGATTCCCATTAGTCTTTTTCTCAATTCTCCCCAAATTCAAGCTGCCCAAATTCCGTTTAATTCAGCTCCGGTGGAGATAGTCACTGCTGCCTCTCCCACTCCTTTGCCATCTGCTACTCCAGCTCCGACAACTACAGCAACAGTTTACTACATCGACCCCCAACGGGGTGCGAATAAAGCTAGTGCGGGGAAAACTCCTGATAATCCTTTTCAAAGCATTAGTTACGCCTTGCAAGGGGCGCAGCCCGGTACTATTATTAATTTAGCGCCGGGTTTGTATAACACTAAAGAACAATTCCCAATTAAAGTTAAACCAGGGGTGATTCTGCAAGGTGATGAAAGCAATCAAGGGCAAGCCATCATTATCAGTGGTGGTGGTTGGGAGATGACGCGCAATTTGGGAAGGCAAAATCTGGCGATTGTGGCGGGCGATCGCGCCGAAATCAAAGGCGTTACCATTACCAACCCTCAAGGTACTGGCATTTGGATAGAAAACAGTAATCCCATCATCCGTAACAACACCTTTACCAAGAGCCAGCGAGAAGGAATTCTCATCACCGGTATGGCTGCACCGGTCATAGAAAATAACAAATTTCACGATAATCCCGCTAATGGTATTGCCATGATCGGTGAAGGTGCTGCCAATATCCACCAAAATCAGTTTTACAATAATGGCTTGGCCTTAGTGATTGGAGCCACTGCCAATCCTACTATAGCAGGAAATCACCTACTGGGCAACCGCATTGGTATCATTATTCTTGATAATTCTCGCCCCATATTAGAAGATAACATTATTGAAAATAACAGTCAATACGGCATCTTAATCCAGCCCCAAGCCCAACTGCCTGACATAGAAAATAATCTATTTCGTGCCAACAAAATCAGCAACACCCTGATTGCCGAAACCAATCCGCATAATCTCAGTTTACCAGCATCATTACCCAGATTCCCATTTACCTGTATCCAGTACGATCGGGGTTGGGCAACCTTCGCCCAAAACGGCAACAACTCCATCCCCCAACCCGTCCTCATTTGGAATGAATCCCAATTGCTACCCCCCCAAACCCGCTGTGAAGATGTCACTACCAAACTCAACGGCATCATCACCGTGAATGGCAATAGCATCGAAGATATGCTCTTGACCACCGGGGAATTAAATAATAGCAATGCCATTTGCTTCGTGCGCGATGTTCAAGAAAAATGTCAGCCAGAAAATCTCCTATTAAACGTGATTGGCAACCACGCCGAAGCCTTGAAAAACATCTTGATCGTCCAACCGCCAGCTAACTCCATTCAAAAAATCGGCGGCGAAACCATTGCCCCCTTGCAACCCCTTGCCCAAATTCTACAGCCAGAAGCAGGTTTGTGGTTTGTGAAATAATTTCCCGGTTCTTAATTGGGCTTCAGCCCAATCTTAGGTTCTTAGTTGGGCTTCAGCCCAATCTTAGGTTCGTAGTTGGGCTTCAGCCCAATCTTAGGTTTGAAAGAGGGCTAAAGCCCAACTACAAACTGGCGGAGGGCTAAAGCCCAACTACAAACTGGGCTACCAAGGACTACCAATCACGGTAAAAGCTGACCAGTAATAAGGATGACTCAGACTTTCTTTCGTCACCCCAGCCAGTTCGGGTGGTAGCTCGATCGCAGCCCCTCGGTTTGCCGCCCGTAAAGTACCATTTTGCACCGTAATTTCACCGCGAATTACCGCTACTTGGGCTCGGCGGAGAGCTTCCGCTTTCGTCGGAGCTGTTTCAATCTGGCGGTAAAACTCACTCATTAGTGCTAAAGTGCCTTCATCGCTCACAGACCACAAACTGGCGATCGCTGTGCGTACCCCACTTTTCACCGCCAAACCTGCTAAACCCAACTCCGCCTCTCGGTCTCCCAAGGCACTGCGACAAGCCGAAATTACCAGCAAATCTAGAGGCGGGTTGCCCCATCCCATATCAGGAATTTGGTCTAAAGTCAGCTTGTCATTCCACAAGTGAATATACGAGTTAGTTAATGCTCCTGGCTGAAAATCCGCGTGAGTAGCCAAGTGGAGGATGTTAGCTGAACCCGCAGCTCTGGGCTGAGAGAGATTGGCCCGGGTAAACTCTTGGTTGAGGTAAAATTTGTCAACACCTAACTCGGAAGTGATGGTTTTTAGTTCCACCGGAACAGCGGGGAGGGGAGTGTTGTCGCTAAATTGACTCGCTCCCAGTGCCATGATGTTGGCATCTTTCAGAGATTGATAGGTGGCATCGAGCAGAGCAAAACTGGGAATCATCCCCAAGCTGTACTTTTCTGCGAGGAACTTTTCGCCGTCGTGCAAAGCCCCAATGGGAAGAGAGCGCAACCCCGCATCCATAGAAAACACCAAACAGTCTATGGTTTGACCCTCCAAGGCTTTTTCTATGGGAGCAATCATCAATTTATATAGCTCTTGGGCGAAGGGTAAATAACTGGTGGTATTGCGTTTGCGGGGGTTAGTCATTTCAGAGCGCAGCTTTGTCAGCAGAGGCATCAGCACTTCCCGTTTGGCTTCGGGGACGCTAGTGCGGATGGGGTCGCCTTCACCGGTGAAAATGACGACTTCTAGCTGCTCGGCGCGTGCCACCATATAGATGATGGCAGTGTTAGTGTTGGTTTGCTCGTTGAGTTGTTTCAGGGTGTTGCGGAAATTAGATATGGCTACGGCTTGGCGATCGAGATTCGCCTTCACCCCCAAATACTCTTCAAATTCCTGGTTCCGGTACTGCTCAACTTGCCATACCGTGCCTTCTAAATCGCTACCACCAAAAATCCGATCCATTTTGGCATCAACACTGGCACTGTCAGAAGAACCACTCCCACCACCAGCCGAGTTGGCGGCATCAGCAGCTCCGTCACTATTCGCCGCTCCATCACCGCCACCACCAGAGGAGTCACCACCGCCACCACCATCGCCACCATTAGCACCATTGCCCCCACCGGAGCCACCACCGGAGCCACCACCGGCGCCACCACCGGCGCCACCACCATTAGCACCATCACCACCACCAGAGTTAGCAATGTTGCCCCCACCATTAGCGCCACCATTTGCACCACCGCCACCGGAGCTACTGCCACCAGAACCACCGCCACCGGCGCTAGCAACATTATCACCAAAGGACAAACCGCCGGTGTCAACTACTTTCGCGTCAGCCGTAATAGAATCGGCAATTAAATCAGCAGCAGCCACATCAAATTCTTCGGTAAACTGGGCATCCGAGGCGGACAACTCCCCTTGATAATCGGCAAAACTGCCCTCAAATTCTGACCCTCCATCACTGAAAGAGTCTAAAAGGGCTTGGAACTCAACAATTTGATTATTAAACCCCAAAAACTGAGGAGAAGGACGCTGATCCTGGGGGAAGATGTTGGGGTCAACAGTGAAAGAGTTAGCCCCGTAGGGCAGGGGAGTAGTGCTAACCGTAGCGCGGGTATCAACGCTGGTGAACATAATCTGATTGTTCACATCCTCGCTGACACTAGCCACTGATGCCTGCAAATCCTTTAAGATGGTGGTTTGCACCTCAGTAGAGGAAAATTCAGCCAGAGTTTCGGCCTCGATAATATTTCCCGTTACATCAATGTTCTCCGTCACAATAACCGGCGGTTCGGTGATGATATTTTCCCCAGTCACCCCTGGCTGTTCGGGGATGATATCTTCCGGGTTGATAACCGGCTGTTCCGGGATGGTAATTTCTGGGTTGATAACTGGTTCCTCGGGAGTGATATTTTCTCCCGGAATCACCGGCTGCTGGGGGTTGCTAGTTTCCGGGTCGATAACTGGCTGTTCCGGGATGCTAGTTTCCGGGGCGATAACTGGCTCTTCCGGGATAATCTCCTCTGGCGGAATTACTTCAGGTTCTGGTTCTGGTGGTAATTCTGGGCTATCAGTAGTAATCGTGATATTACTGCGGTTAAAGACTCCCGGCGGTACGGGTACTTGGAATAAGGGTGCAACAGTTTCCACCCCGCTGGTAATGGCGGCGGCGGTGCCATTAGTGGTAGCATCGCCGATGATAAAAGGAGTTGTCGTGCCACCAGCATGGCGGATATTGATAGCACCGCCAGTTGATGCGTCAATAGCAGTGGCAATGCTAGCAGTGATACCGTTTCTATCAGTAAAACTGCCCGTAGCACGGAAGAAGTTACCCGCCGTGATATTGACGAAGCCACCGCCTTGAGCATTTATAGATAAGACATTGATATCTGTAGGCGAATTGAGGGTGATATTGCCGCCAAGACCGGAAAAACTACTAGAATTAAGGATATCTCCAGTAATACTACCGCCAGCATTGATGGTAATCAAACCACCATTACCGTTGCTGTTACTGGAATTTAAGCCACTAGCATTGATATTGCCCCCAGCACTGATATTGATTTCGCCGCCGCCAGTGCTGATATCATCCACAAACATATTACCAGCAGCGTTTAAGATTACTGGTCCGCCGGGGGTGGAGATAGTACCCACAATCAGCCGATCGGCCAACTCCCCTGGAGCCAAAGCAAAAGAAGTCCCCGCCACAGCAGTATCAGGAGGTAAATTGGGCCCACTGCTCAGGTTGGCAACACCAGCACGAAGAATCACCGCCGGACTATTGCGCAGAATCGCTGCATCCGGGTCTGATGAAGCACCTAACGTCGTATCCGGCCCAGTAACGATAATATTCCGAGTGGTAATTGCCCCCGTCGCCTCCACCTTCAGCGATACCCCAGTATAATCGCCAAAAACAACATTACCCTGCGCCGAAATAATTGGATCATACCGGCTAATCAGCTTAGCTGCATCTCCCCCCAACTTCTGAATCGAGAAACTGCCCCGCGCCCCAAAGTGAGAATCTGTATAAACATCACCATTACTCACTAAAGTAATATCGCCCCCAGATTGGAACGGATAATTATTCGCCCCCGGAATGGCCAAAATATCAATACTGCCATCTCCTTGAATGCTGAGATTACCCCCAGCCGTAAAACTGCCATCCCTAACCATCACCCCACCAGCCGCATCCAAGCGCATCTCTCCATCCGTGCGCAAGTCTGCCGACACTAAAGTGAGCTGATTATCAGCAGCAAAATTAACCGTTTTTCCCTCTATTCTCAGAGGCTTTTGCCCAGCGACAACCACCACATCCCCATTACTCACCGATAACCCAGAACCACTCAGAATCACCTCGCCAGAGTCAGTCACCGTAGCGGTAGTCGCATGATTAATCTTGCTCCCAGTCAGCATTTGCGGTAGCGAAACCGCAGAAAACCCAGAACCAGAGGACTCAACCTCTAAACTGAGCAGATGTCCTGGTTGAGAAATGCGGATTATATTACTACCAGGCACAGCAGCAACCGTAATATCCCCACCCGGAGCCATCAGAGACCCACTATTAACTACCGTTCCCCCAATTAAATTTAAATTGCCATTGATTACCGCTAAATCACCAACATTAATAATGCTTCCCGGTTGGGCAATCCTAAAACTAAAAGCATTGGGATTACCCACCAACGCGCCATAATCATTATTGCCAAATGCCTCAAACCAACCCGAATCAAACCCAATCCCCGTCGCCGTAGTCGCCGTAAACGAACCCAGCACATTTAAACTCGCATTCGGCCCAAACACAATCCCTGCCGGATTCATCAAAAACAGATTAGCATTACCACCGCTAACCTGAATCAAACCATCAATAATTGAAGCATTACCCCCCGATACCCTGCCCAAAATATTGCGGATGTCTGGAGATGCCATAAAATCAGCAATTTGCCCCTGAGTCAGCCCAAATTCTTGCAGACTGTGAAACAGGTTAGCTCCATCAGCCGAAGTTTTACCCCCAGTAATCTCATATTTATTCCCCTGCACCTCCACCACAGTCCCAGTCCCATCTGGAGCGGGAATCACTTGGGCTACTACCAGCGGCTGCATTTCAGCTTTCGCCAGCTCACCCAACCCTAATGGCAGCAACAACCCCCCCAGAATTGCTGACAATGGCGACAAAAGTAACACCCTAACTGATGGCAGCATAATTTCTCCTCAAAACCAAACCCTAAAAAAATTTATCCAGCACTTTGTCAAATGATCTGGGACTGCTCAAAAGCCCCTCTCCCTTTCTGGGAGAGGGGTTTGGGGTGAGGGCATGTCCCAGATAGACGGGCAAAAGGCTGTATTTTGCCATAGGATAGAAACCGTTAGGTTCGTAGGGGCGATTCGCGAATCGCCCCTACACGTATATTGTAGTGGGCAGTACCCTGCCCACCCTACAACTCTACAATGACATCACACAAAATCCGCCCGACTCAAACTCAACGCATCCACCCCCTGCAACCGCGCTAAAAACTCACCGGTGAGCGCATTTTGCACTAAGGCATCCCCCGCATACAACCCAGTACCATCACTGATAGCCACCCCATCATACACTAACGGCGAAATTAAATCAATTACATCCTCGCCAATCACAAAATCTGTCATCACATCTGCCATTTCCACCGTCATCCCTCCCAGACCATTCCCAATGGCAAAGGCATCCCGTCCGGGTCCCCCAGTCAGACTATCTGCACCGGCACCGCCAAACAAATAATCATTTCCCTGCTCCCCAAACAACTTATCATTCCCAGTGCCACCATATAGCCGATCGCTCCCCATCCCACCAAAAATCACATCATCATCATCACCACCATCCACATAATCCTCACCGGGGCCACCAAAAAGCAGGTCTAAACCCGCCCCACCTGTGATATAATCCGCCCCAGCACCACCAGACAACACATCATCTCCATCCCCACCATCTAAATAATTATTTCCCCCACGACCATTAATCACATCATCACCAACAGACCCCACAATCTGATCATCAGCACCCATACCCATCACACCAGAAGCTGTGGCCAAACTCCGCACCAAACCCACAGTCTCATTATCCGCGATACTGACAGTAATCCCATTGATAGACAAATTATGATAATCCCCATCCAAACTGGTCGTCACCAGCCGCACATTACTGGTATGCAAACCTTCCGCCACATTATCATCAACGGCTGACAACCGCACCACTTGCGGGATATTCCAGTTATCAGGAGTAAAAGTTACATTTGGCACATTTGCCGTGGTTTGCCCATCCGTAATAATGGCAATATCCACATTTGCCACTGGTGGCGTCGTCAGGAACAGCTTATAAATATCCTCACCGCCACCCTCCATCACATCCAGCCGTCCGACTGGTTGCACTACCCCTATTCTTCGGGTATCATCTAGCATCGTGCTAGGGGGAAGGGATGGGGTCACTGGGTTGACAATATCTGTCGATGTGTCATTATCACTGTTGGTGACCGCCACATCTGCTGGGTTGATGCCATTGTAGTTGGCGTCAGTGCTGGTGGCAGGAGCGGTGATAATATTGTAGGCGATATTGCCATCGGCAACTAAATCATCTACACCAGTGACGGTCACAGTTTGGGCCGTATTCCAGTTAGCGGCAGTAAAGGTTAAACTGGGTTTGTCTATAGTTCCCTCAGCCACATTATCGCTGCTAAGGTTAATTGTCACATCTCCTGTGGGTTGGGTATTCAGAGCCACTGTAAATGTGGCAGTTCCCCCCGCTTCTGTGGTGGTTAAGCCGCTGGTGGGAATTATAGTGATACCGGCGGTGTCATCATCAGTGATGGTGATGGTTTGAGCGGTGGTGGTTCCCAGCAAAATACCCGTGGATGGGTTGCTGATAGTGAAAGTGGCGGTTTCGTCACCTTCGGTGAGGAGGTCATTGGCAACTGTGAGGGTAACAGACCCAGTGCTGCTACCATTAGCTATGGTAATTTGCGCAGGAATAGTAACGCTAAAATCAGCGTTTGATGCTGTACCAGTTAAGGCGAGGTTTAGAGTTTGGTTGCCAAATACGGGGCCTGGTGTGGTGGCGGTGAGGGTAATGGCGGTGGTTCCGGCTTCTGTACCTGTGGTGGTGTTGACTGAAAGGTTGACTGTGGGTGGGGGGATGACAATGTTAAAGCTGATGGGAGCGGAGGTGTCAACGCCGCCATTCGCTGTACCGCCATTGTCTCGGAGTTGAACAGAGACTGTGGCTGTACCAGGAGTTCCGTTGGGGGTGTAGGTCAGGGTGCCATCATTGGCGATATCTGGCAAGGTGGTAAATAAGGTATTACCAGATGTGACGTTTACCAGAAAGTCGGCGACGGTTTGAGTGTTTTCATTCGTTGGGCCGAAAACAAAGGTATTTGCCCAGTTGCTGACGCTTTGAGCGGTGTTTGTCCAGGTTGTCAGGGTTTGGTTTCCGCTGTTGCTGAAGCTGGGAGCGTCGTTTATTGCGGCAACTGTGAGGTTAGCAGTAGCAGCAGTAGGAGCGTAGTTACTGCCATCGCTACCGTTCCAGGTGAAACTGCTACTCCCGTTGAAGTTGGCGGCGGGGATAAAGGTAAGGTTGGGAATGCTGGCGAGTAGTATTTCTTGGTTTAAAGTGACATTACCGCCGCTCAGTTGTAATGTGCCATTAGCCGGGAGACTGGTAATTTGAATTTTATTGAGGCTGTTGCCGTCAGCATCGGTGAAGCCAGCGGTAAAGTCAGCGGCAGCAAAGGTGATGTTACTATCTTCATTGCCGGTTTTGCTGATATTACTGACAGTGGGAATAGTGTTGTAGGTGACGCTGTTATCTGTGCTGGTACTGGCGGTGTTGTCGTTACCGGCGGCGTCGGTGACGGCACCGGCAATAACACTCGGGACAACTGTGCCACTGGTGGTCATGCCGGAAACGGCTACATTATAAGTTGTGCCACTACCGCTGATGGTAGGGGTTAATGTGCCGCCTGCGGTGCTACCAGTAAAGCTGATGTCACTGGCATCAAAACCGGTGACGGTTTCTGAGAAGGTGACGGTGTAGTTGATGGGAGCGGCGGTGGCGGGGTCGGTTTGTCCTCCGGCTTGTTCTATGGTGACGGTGGGAGCGATGCCATCGATGATGAGGTTTTTATTGGCACCGAGGGAGTTTATGGCGCTGGGAGTGGGTAGAGTGAGGATGGCATCATCGGTGTTGGCAAGGTTTTTGATGGTGCCACCGCTCAGCGCTAGGGCGGTGATGCTGCTATAGTCGAGGTCGGCGGTGTTCTCACCTGTGGCAACGGTGTAGTTGAAGGTGAGGGTATCCGTGCCGCTGCCTGAAGCATAAGTGATATTGGCACCGGTGTTTAAGGTGAGGGTGGGGGTGCCGGTAATGTTGACAGCTTCCGAGAAGGTGACGGTGATGGGGATAACTGTGCCAATGCCGTAGGTGCCATCGGTTTGGGCTGAGGTGATGGCAGTGACAATGGGACTGCCAGTGAGTTTGGCGATGAAAATGTCATTACTCCCAACCGAGGTGAGGTTAGTAACACCGGTGTTGGGGTCGAAGTCGCCTGTGCCAGAGAAATAGCCAGTGGTGTAGATGCTGCTGCTATTATCTGCAGCAATGCCATAACCAGACTCATTACTACCACCGCCAAGGTTCTTTGCCCAAACATAGTCACCGTTGGCGTCGAGTTTGACCACAAAGATGTCATCACCCCCAGCCGAAGTGAGGTTGGCAACACCCGGACCGGGGTCAAAGTCCACAGTGCCAGTGAAAGAGCCGGTGATGTAGGTGTTACCGCTATTATCTAAGACAATGCTTTGGCCAAAGTCGTCACCGGTGCTGCCAAGGCTTTTTGCCCAGATATAGTTACCGTTGGGGTCGAGTTTGACGATGAAGGCGTCCCAGGTTCCACCAGTGGAGGTGAAGCTAGCAACTCCTGCACCAGGGTCAAAGTCAACAGTGGCATAGAAATAGCCGGTGGTGTAGCTGTTGCCGCTACTATCCACAGTGATGTCTAAGCTGGAGTCGTAACCGCCGTCGCCGAAGCTCCTTGCCCAGACGTAGTTACCGCTGGCGTCTAATTTGCTGATGAAGATGTCATTTAGCGTCCCGATCGCGGTGAGGTTAGCAGTTCCTGGACCGGGGTCAAAGTCAACCGTGTTGTAGAAATGGCCAGTGGTGTAGATATTGCCGCTACCATCTGGGGCAATCTTATAGCCATAGTCGCCAGCAGTGCCACCGAAGCTTTGCGCCCAGATGTAGTTGCCGTTAGGGTCGAATTTGGTGATAAAGATGTCTTCCGCGCCAGCGGAAGTCAGGGGAGCATTTCCTGCACCAGGGTCAAAGTCAACAGTGCCGTTAAAAGCGCCAATAGTGTAGATGTTGTCACTACTATCTAAAGTGATACCCCAACCCCGGTCATTACCAGTGCTGCCAAGGCTTTTTGCCCAGAGGTAGTCGCCGTTAGGGTCGAGTTTGGTGATGATGATGTCTTCACCGCCCGCTCCCACTAGGCTATCAGTACCTGCAGCAAGAGTGCCAGAGAAATGGCCAGTGATGTAGGTGTTGTCACTACTATCTAAAGCGATATTCCAGCCTTGGTCACTACCACTGGTGCCAAGGCTTTTTGCCCAAAGGTAGTTGCCGTCTGGGTCGAGTTTGGTGATGATGATGTCTGCGCCGCCCGCTCCCACTAGGCTATCAGTACCTACAGCAAGATTGCCAGAGAAATGGCCAGTGATGTAAGTGTTGCCGCTACTATCTACGGCAATGCTACGGCTCTGGTCGTCACCAGTGGTGCCCAAACCTTCGGCCCAAACTAAATTGCCTGAGAGGATGCCTTGGTAGGTTTGTTGTGTGGCGGGGGAGAGGGGGAGATGGGGGGACGGGGGGCGGCTACGGAATCCCCCCAACCCCCCTTTGAAAGGGGGGCTTTGGGGTTGGAGGTGCCAGGTGCCGCCTAGGGCTGCATTGCCCGTGGGGTGCGGGTTGGCGTAGATTTGGGTTTGGGTGATTTGGGATAGTTTTTGCAGGAATTCGGTTCCGGCGTCACCAGCAGCCACATGGCAGCCGTAGAGGAGGAGCTGGTTGACTTGCCACTGTTGCAGGTGGTGGCGGTATTGCTCGATGTTGCTGAGTTCTAGGGTGCTATTGCCTAGGTAGATGGTGCCGGGGGAGCCGTGGGAGATGATGTGGAGGGAGGGAGGATGGGGAAGTGTGGGAAGTGTGGGAAGAGGGGGAAGAGGGGGAAGATTACTCCCCACACTCCCCACACTTCCCACACTTCCCATCCTCTCACCAGTGAGGTATTCGGTGATTTGCTCGATGCCATCTCGGTTCGGGTCGAGGATGAGGAGTTCGACTCCGGGTTGGATACCGGCGGCGAGTTGTTGGTAGTCTGGTACTTGGGGGTCGATGACTAGGAGTTGTCTTGACGCCCGGTTAACCAGATTATGTGCAATTTGTTCACCCTGGTAGTTGCTGCTGATTTGAATATTCATCACCATAACCTCTTTTTTCGATCGCCCTTGGTTTTACTATAACACGGGGTTCGGCTGTTTCCTAATTAGGAAATCAGCATTTTTAACTAGATTAACTCTAGATTCTATTTGGTAGTTTGACCAGATTTATATCGGACTGGCTCTGTTAGGATAATCGCCAGTAATTTTAGTTGACAAATTGTGATATAAATCATTACATTTATTAATGTAGCAGATAGATGGGTGAATAGAAAATATTTCACCGTAAAGGTGCAATATTTGTTACATTTATAAATGTAAATACACCGGTTCTTATCCTTTGTGAACTACGTAAAAACCTGTCAGGGGGGCTCCCGGGGTCCCCACCCCTACGCTGACCGGTTTGATGGGCCGTAGTACATCCAACTGAGAACAGCTATAGTATGAGGTATATCAACCTCTGGCTAGAAGCGTGACCAAATAGCCGGGACTCACCGCCACCAGCTTCGCTTTTGGCCTGAGACTGAATTCTCTGGTGAGAGGTTTCCTGATTTGGTAAATTCATCCCCAGGGGGCGGAAGGGAAAAATATTCTCACCCCTGGTGACATCGAGTACCCCTGGGACGGCGGCGCGATCGCTCTACCTCACCACGCCATCCCTAGAATATCAAGGCAGAATTCCCAACCTCAAATAAAATCAACCTCAGTCAAACTCCGAGCATCAACCCCCTGCAACCGCGCTAAAAACTCACCGGTGAGCGCATTTTGCACTAAGGCATCCCCAGCATACAACCCAGTACCATCACTGATAGCTACCCCATCATACACCAATGGTGCGATTAAATCAATTACATCCTCACCAGACACAAAATCTGTAATCACATCCGCCATTTCCACTGTCATCCCGCCGGTGCCATTACCAACAACAAACGCATCCCGTCCTGCACCCCCAGTCAGAGTATCTACACCCGCACCGCCAAACAAATAATCATTCCCCTGCTCCCCAAACAACTTATCATTCCCAGTGCCACCATATATCCTGTCACTCCCCATCCCCGCGAAAATCACATCATCATCATCACCACCATCCAAATAATCCTCACCTTGGCCACCAAAAAGCAAGTCTAAACCCGCCCCACCTATGATATAATCCGCCCCAGCACCACCAGACAACACATCATCTCCATCCCCACCATCTATCGCATTATTTCCCCCACGACCATTAATCACATCTGCCCCAGCAGAGCCCACAATCTTATCATCCGCACCCGTACCCATCAGACTACCTGGTGTGGGCAAACTCTGCACCAAACCCACATTCTCATTATCCGCAATATTGGCCACAATGCCACTGATAGGCAACCCCTGATAAAACCCATCCGCACTGCTCGCCACAAAACTGATATTACTGGAATGCGCCCCCTCCACCACCGCATCATCCACCGCCGACACCCGCACCAACTGAGGGATATTCCAGTCAGACGGAGTAAAGGTTAAATAAGGCACATTCGCCGTAGTTTGTCCATCGGTGACAATAGCCACATTCACATTAGCCGTCGGTTGCGTCGTCAGGAATAGCTCATAAACATCATCGCCGCCATTCTCCATCACATCCAGCCGTCCCAACGGTTGCACCAAAGGCGCCGCCGCTGTATCATTATCGGTAATAGAAACCGCCACCGTCCCCACATTAACGCCATTGTAGTTCGCATCACTACTGGTGACAGTATGAGAGATAATCTCTGTGGCCAGTCCCTCCGCAATATTATCATCAATTGCTGTAATAATTACCGGTTGCGGCACATTCCAATTATTGCTATCAAATGTCAGAGCAGCCAGGGGATTAATTTGGCTTCCCCCATTGAAATTCACCGTGACTGGTGCAGTAGGTTTACTGGTGAGAACGGCGGTATAACTGCCACTGGCTCCCCCCTCATAAGCCGCCACATTAGTGCTGGATAGAGCTACCCCAGCGGTGTCGTTATCGGTATTTGTCACCGCCACATCTACGGGGTTAATGCCGTTATACTTGGCATCAGTGCTAGTCGCTGCACTGGTGATGATATTATAAGGAATATCCCCATCATCCCCAAAATCATCCACACCAGTCACTGTGACAGTTTGGGGAGTATTCCAGTTATTTGGGGTAAATGTCAGACTGGGTTTATCTATTATTCCCTCAGCGGTATTGCTGCTGAGATTGATTTTCACATCCGCCGTGGGTTGGGTGTTGAGAGCTACAGTAAATGTAGCAGTACCAGCAGCTTCCGTGGTGGTTAAGCTGGTGGGAGTAATGGTAAAGCCAGCCGTGTCATCATCGGTTATCGTTGTAGTAACTGGAGAACCGATAACAGTAGCAGTCCCCGTAGCCGTGGGGTTAACTAGGGATAAAATCAGACTTTCGTTGTCTTCATCTATTTGGTCTCCCACTATTTCTGCTGTAATAGTGGCACTGGCCGCATTGGGAGCAAATGTGATGGTACTATTAGTAGTGCTAACTCCCGTGCCAGTGATGGAAACCAGTTTATAATCAGCGATGTTGGTGGCAGTGCCACTGAAGCTAAAATCTACAGTGCTGGTTTCATTCAGGGCACCAGCTCTGGTAATATTATAGGTGAATTGCTGAGTGCCGCTGTTGCCTTCGGTGATATTGGCAGTGCCACCAGTGAGACTGTAGCTGATATCATTATCGGTGATATTAGCACTGATGCTGTCCAATGTCATCGTGGTGGGATAATTGGTATCAGCACTGTTACTGATGGCATTGGTAATGCTGCCACTGTGGATATTTTCCGTGGTATTGTCATTAATGGCACGCACGGTGACGGTTCGTGGCGTCATGCCATTGGTGGGAGTAAATGTCAGTTTTTGACTAGCGGCGAAGTTTACCCCGTCTAAGCTGACTTGAGTCTGTGGGTCAGCCGTGGCAGTTATTTGCACCTGACCCGTGGGGAGAGTGTTTAGCTGAATGGTGTAGGTGTCGGTAATGCTGCCTTCAGTGAGTTGGGTGTTACCGCCAGTTTGGGTAATAGTTACCCCAGCGATATCATTGTCGATGTTGGTCACAGCTACATCAGCGGCATTCATGCCATTATATTTGGCATCAGTGCTGGTAGCAGGAGCAGTGATAATATTGTAGGCGATATTGCCGTCATCTACTAGGTCATCTTTGCCGGTGATGGTGACGGTTTGGGGGGTGTTCCAGTTAGCGGCGGTGAAGGTGAGGCTATTTTTGTCTATGGTTCCTTCGGCGGGTTTATCGCTGCTGAGGTTAATGGTGACATTCGCCGTTGGTTGACTGTTGAGGTGAACTTGAAAACTGCTGGTTCCCCCAGTTTCGCTGGTGGTTAAGCCAGCCGTAGGGTTGACAGTTATTCCGGCGGTATCATCATCGGTGATGGTAGTGGTTACGGGAGAACCGATGAGGCTGGGAGTACCCGTAGCAGTAGGGTTAACCAGGGAGAAAATTAGACTTTCGTTGTCTTCGTCTATTTGGTCTCCCAATACTTCTACGGTGATGGTTGACTGGGTGGCATTGGGAGCAAAAGTGATGGTACTGCCAGATGTGGTGACGCCAGTGCCAGTGATGGAAACTAGATTATAATCGATGGTGTTGGCCGCTGTGCCGCTGAAGCTAAAATCTACATTACTGATTTCATTGATGGCGCCGGTTCTAGTAATGTTATAGGTGATTTGTTGGCTGCCACTGTTGCCTTCATTGACAGTGGTGCTGCTACCAGTGAGGCTGTAGCTGATATCGTTATCGGTAATATTGGGATTGATGTCCCCCACGGTCATAGTAGTGGGATAATTGACATCAGCACTGTTGCTAATGGCGTGGGTGATGTGGCCGCTGTGGTTATTTTCTGGTAGGGTGTCGTTAATGGCACGGACGGTGACGGTTTGTGGCGTCATGCCATTAGCGGTAGTAAAGGTGAGGGTTTGGGTGGCGGCGAAGTTAATGCCATCTAAACTTATTTCTGTTTGGGCGTCAGCAGTGGCGGTAACAACTACGTTGCCAGTGGGAAGGGTGTTGAGTTGGATGGTGTAAGTGTCGGTGATGCTACCTTCGGTTAGTTCGGTGTTTCCGCCAGTTTGAATTACTGTTACCCCTGGGATATCGTTGTCGGTGTTAGTAACAGTGACATCAGTGGGGTTATTATTGTTATATTTTTGGTCACTACTGGTGGCAGTACCGGTGATATTGTAGGTGATGTTGCCGTCGGCTACTGCATCATCAACGCCAGTGATGGTGACGGTTTGGGGAACATTCCAGTTGGTAGCGTTAAAGGTGATGGTGGGAGTAACTGTGCCTTCGCTGGTGTCGCCGCTGGTAAAGTTGAGGGGAACGATCGCGGTTGGCTCACTGGTGAGGGAAATGTCGAAGGTGGCGGATGAACCAAACTCGCTGGTGTCGCCGCTGATGGGGGTGATGAGATATCCGGCGGTGTCATCATCGGTGATGGTGATGGTTTGACTGGTGGTAGTTCCCAGCACAATCCCAGCGGCAGGGTTGCTGATAGTAAAGGTGGCGGTTTCGTTGTCTTCGTCTATTAAGTCGTTGGCGACGGTGAGGGTAACTTGTCCGCTATTGCTCCCGTTGGCTATGGTTATTTGTGCGGGAATAGTACCACTAAAGTCACTATTAGAAGCTGTGCCGGTTAAGGCTAAGTTTAGAGTTTGGTTCCCCAATACGGCTCCTTGTGCTGTGGCAGTCAGGGTAATGGCGGTGGTTCCGGCTTCTGTTGCTGTGGTGGTACTGACTCCAAGGTTGACTTTGGGTGGTGGGATGATGATGGTGAAGGTTTGAGCAGTTGAGGTATCGTTACCGCCATTAGCAATACCGCCGTTGTCTTGGAGTTGCACAGAGACTGTGGCTGTACCTGGTTTACCGTTGGGGGTGTAGGTGAGGGTGCCATTGTTGGCGATGTCGGGTAGGGTGGTAAATAGGTCTGTGCCAGATGTAATGTTTACCAGGAAGTCGGCTACTGCTTGGCTGTTTTCGTTGGCGGGGCCGAAAATGAAGGTATTTGCCCAACCAGGGACGGTTTGGGTGGTGTTTGTCCAGTTGGCGAGGGTTTGGTTGCCTAGGTGGCTGAAGCTGGGAGCATCATTTACTGCTGTAATAGTAAGGTTAGCAGTGGCGTCGCTAGTGGCGTAGTTACTGCCATCGCTGCCATTCCAGGTGAAACTGGTGTTGCCGTTGAAGTCGGCGGCGGGGGTAAAGGTGAGGTTAGGGATGTTGGCGGCGGTGATTTCTTGGTTTAATGTGACATTTGTGCCGCTGAGTTGCAATGTGCCGTTAGTCGGGAGACTGGTGATTTTAATTTTGTTGAGGTTGTCACCGTCAGTGTCGCTGAAGCTGTTGGTAAAGTTGGCGGTGGTGAAGGTGATGTTATTGTCTTCGTTGCCGGTTTTGCCGATGTTGCTGACGGTGGGGATGGTGTTGTGGGTGACGCTGTTATCTGTGCTGGTACTGGCGGTGTTGTTGTTGCCTGCGGCGTCCGTGGCGGCATTGGCAATAACACTGGGGACTACTGTGCCGCTGCTGGTCATGCCGCTAACGGCTACATTATAGCTGGGGCCAGTGCCGGTGATGGTGGGGGTTAATGTGCCGCCTGCGGTGCTACCGGTGAAGCTGATGTCACTGGCATCAAAGCCGGTGATGGGTTCGGAGAAGGTGACGGTAAAGTTGATGGGAGATGTGGTGGCGGGGTCGGTTTGTCCGCTGGCTTGTTCTATGGTGACGGTGGGTGCAGTGGTGTCGATAATAATATTTTTGTTGGCACCTAATGAGTTGGCGGCTCCGGGAGTGGGGAGGGTGAGAACGGCATCGGTGGTGTTGCCTATGTTTTTTATCGTACCGCCGTTGAGAGTGAGGGCAGTGGTGGTGCTATAGTCAAGGTCAGCGGTGTTGTCACCAGGAGCAACGGTGTAGTTGAAGGTGAGGGTATTCGTGCCGCTGCCAGAGGTGTATGTAGCGGTGGCACCTGTATTTAAGGCGAGGGTGGGAGTGCCTGTGACGGTGATGGGTTCGTCAAAGGTAACGGTAATGGGGATAACTTGACTGGCTGAGTAGCTGCCATCGGTTTGGGTGGAGGTGATGGTGGTGACGATCGGACTGCCGCTCAGCTTGACGATGAAGATGTCATTAATGCCAGCCGAGGTGAGGTTAGCTACTCCCGAATCGGGGTCAAAGTCGGCTGTGCCAGCGAAATAGCCTGTGGTGTAGGTGTTGTTACTGCTATCTACGGCGATGCTATTGCCAACGTCGTTACTACTACCACTGAGGTTCTTCGCCCAAACATAGTTGCCGTTGGCGTCGAGTTTGGCGATGAAGATGTCATTAATGCCAGCAAAGGTGAGGTTGGCTACTCCCGGACCGGGGTCAAAGTCGGCTGTGCCAGAGAAATAGCCTGTGGCGTAGGTGTTGCCACTGCTATCTACGGCGATGCTATAGCCAATGTCGTCACTAATACCGCTGAGGTTCTTCGCCCAAACATAGTCGCCGTTGGCGTCGAGTTTGGTGATGAAGATGTCATTAATGCCAGCCGAGGTGAGGTTGGCTACTCCCGGACCGGGGTCAAAGTCGGCTGTGCCATTGAAAGAGCCTGTGGTGTAGGTGTTGCCACTGCTATCTACGGCGATCCTATTGCCAATGTCGTCACTAATACCGCTGAGGTTCTTCGCCCAAACATAGTTGCCGTTGGCGTCGAGTTTGGTGATGAAGATGTCAGTGCCCCCAGCAGAGGTGAGGTTGGCTACTCCCGAATTGGGGTCGAAGTCGGCTGTGCTATAGAAAAAGCCTGTGGTGTAGGTGTTGCCACTGCTATCTACGGTGATGCTATGGCCAATTTCTTCACTACTACCACCGAGGTTCTTCGCCCAAACATAGTTGCCGTTGGCGTCGAGTTTGGTGATGAAGATGTCATTGCCCCCAGCAGAGGTGAGGTTAGCAGTTCCTGGACCGGGGTCGAAGTCCACTGTGCCATTGAAAGAGCCTGTGGTGTAGGTGTTGCCACTGCTATCTACGGCGATGCCATAGCCAACATCGTTACCAATATCGCCGAATTTCTTGGCCCAAACATAGTTGCCTGAGAGGATGCCTTGGTAGGTTTGTTGTGTAGTGGGGGAAAGGGGGAGATGGGGAGACGGGGGGCAGCTACGGAATCCCCCCAACCCCCCTTTGAAAGCTATGCCTTACTCACATCTTTCTTAACATCATTAGCCTTGACAGTTGAGATGTCACTTTGATAAAGTAGTAGCCAAGTGGTAGAGATATCATGGAGTCGTTGCAGACCCCGCCAAATGGTTTTCACTCCAGGTTCCC
>DVDU01000067.1 GCA_015296065.1 Oscillatoriaceae cyanobacterium M33_DOE_052
CCCTCTTCCCCCTCTTCCCCCTGCCCCCCTGCCCCTTTAGAGTCGCACGTGTTGCAAATCTTGACGGGGATTAAAATGGCGGGCGGAGCGGATTTTTTCGTAGTATTCGCGTTCCTGGGGGGTGAGGTCTTTGGGTGGGGCGATCGCGATGCGCACCAGTTGGTCCGAGCGGCCACCTTTAGGTTGTGGCCATCCCTTACCCCGCAGACGCAAAGACTGACCAGAACGAATCCCCGCCGGGACATTCATTTTCACCGCCCCATCCGGGGTAGGCACTTCAATCGTAGCCCCCAAAACCGCTTCATCGGGGGTAATAGGCACTTCGCAGACTAAATTATCCCCTTCAAACTGAAAGAAAGAATGGGGTTGAATTTCCACTTTCAGATACAAATCGCCCCGGGTGCGATTATAAGGGTTAGGTTGACCCTTCCCGCGCACGCGGATGCGGCTGTTCGGCTTCGCTCCGGGAGGAATGCGCACATCAATAGATTCGCTCCCCAACAGCAAGCGTTTAGTAGTACCAGTAAAAGCCTCTCCCAGAGTCAGACTGATGCTCCCCTCAGAGTCGCCACTGGTAGCGCCACTGCGCCCAGGACTAGCGCCAAAGTCCTCAAAACCACCGAAACTCCCAGGAGCCCTACTGGTGTTGTAAGAGTAGTTCCAGCGTCCAGAGCGATCGGCTCCCGCCCCCCCAGAGCGGCCCAGCAGTTCATTGATAAACTCATCAAAACTGCTAAACTGGCTGAAATCGAAGCCGCCGAAATCAAAACCGGGGCTAGAAGCGCCAGAAGACCAATTACCAGCAGCCCCCGCCTGCTTCCAATATTGCCCGTACTGGTCATATTTGCGGCGCTTATCCGGGTCAGAGAGAACCTCGTAGGCTTCGCTGATTTCCTTAAACTTGGCTTCCGCTTGGGCATTCCCTGGATTCATATCCGGGTGATATTTTCGCGCCAGACGACGGTAAGCCTTTTTGATTTCTTCAGCATTAGCGCCTTTATTTATGCCTAGAATTGCGTAATAGTCTTTAAAATCGGTTGCGGCCATCAACCATCCTCCTCCGTGGTGAAATATTCAGCCAACAAGTGGTTTATCTCCTCTAGCTATATCCTCTAGCTATACTAGCTATATTAGAGCATTTTAATTTAGACCTGCAACAGATACTCTGGGTTATTGGCTGCGCCTTGGCCGATGATAGATATATTCTGATAGTTTGACCTCCAAGTTATCTGGAGCATTACTAAATCAAAATCGGCTGATTTTACCAGCAGCGCCAGAGTATAATCTTTACCTTAACTGAAATAGTGGGGATGCAGGTTCGGTTATCGCTCTCTAGGGGGGTTGAAATTTCCACACCGGTGCGGTACGGGAGAGCTTGGCACATACCCCCCAAACGCCTTCTGGAGTAGGGGGATGTTCCACAGCTCCTGAATTTTGAGGATTAAGAATGAGCAGTTGTCAATTCTCAATCCTTGAAATTCAAATTAAATAACAGTGCCATCAGCAATGGTCGCATTTTTCAGCACCACCACAATGCCATTGCGGATATAGAAGCCTTTTTCTTCGCGATTAGCTTCTTCCACATGGTCTTTGTTGATGATTTGCACATCACGACCGATGCGGGCATTTTTGTCAATAATCGCCCGCCGGATGATACTGTTAGCCCCAATCCCGATCGGGACTTTACCAGTATTGACCACCGATTCACGTTCCGCCAGAGGCTGGTAGTAGTCAGAGCCCATAATCAAGGAGTCTTCGATCGTGCAACCCGCCTCAATCCGGGTACGGATACCCAAAACCGAGTGAGCGATGCGACATTCTTTGATAATACATCCTTCGCCGATAATCGACTCAGTGACGTGGGAATCCAACAGTTTAGTGGGCGGGAGATAGCGGGCGCGGGTGTAGATGGGAGCTTGTTCGTCGTAGAAACTAAACGGCGGCTGGGGTTGCTTGGTGAGAGCTAAGTTAGCCTCATAGAACGATTCCATCGTTCCGATATCTTCCCAGTAACCGTTGAACAGATAAGCCTGAACATTATAATCCCCTGCCGCCGCCGGGATGATCTCTTTACCAAAATCAGTGCGATCGGGAGCTTCATTGAGCAGCTTGCTGAGGACTTCTTTTTTGAACAAGTAAATCCCCATCGATGCAATGTAGGGGCTCTTTTGAGCCTGTTCAGGAGTTAGTCCCAGCTTGGTAGTATCCACCTGCATCCGCTTGAGGGCGTCCCCTTTGGGTTTTTCGCTGAAATCGACCACCCGCCCGCTGGCGTCGATTTTCATCAACCCGAAATCGCTGGCGCGCTTTTCATCTATAGGCAGAACCGATATAGTGATATCAGCGTTGGTTTCTCGGTGGCGCTGGACAAACAGACGGTAGTCCATGCGGTAGAGATGGTCTCCTGAGAGAATCAGATACTCATCGATATCCCACTCTTCGAGCAACCACAGGTATTTACGCACAGCGTCGGCGGTGCCTTGGAACCACGAAGGGTCACTGGCGGTTTGCTGGGCGGCGAGGACTTCTACAAATCCTTCGGTAAAACCAGAGAAGTTGTAGGCGCGGGCGATATGACGGTTGAGGGAAGCCGAGTTGAATTGGGTGAGGACGTAGATTTTGAGAATGTCCGAGTTGATACAGTTGCTGACGGGAATATCAATCAAGCGATACTTGCCCGCCAGGGGGACGGCGGGTTTCGCCCGCAGCTTGGTCAGGGGGTAAAGGCGGGTGCCGGCCCCTCCTCCGAGGATGATGCTTAAGACTCTTTTCAAGGAAAACCTCACGACTGCCACTTGACGTTCAAGATTTAGTGTCCGACTGTGTGGGATCGTTGACAAGGGGGGAAGGAGGAGAAAGCAACCCAGTCGGGCGAAATTTTTCTGGACTGTGCAGCAAAAATCTCGATTAACTGGTTCCCACTTGTTGGCGTTCGGCTTCGAGGGCGGCTTTAACCCGGCGATATTCTGCCTGCACGCGGCTGACGATCGGTGGGGCGCCGTCGGTGGTGCCTGCGCGGGCCATCTCTTCTAGCTGTTTGCTCAGTTCTGAGAGCATATTGGCACCGAGGGCCGCACTGGTGGATTTGAGGGAGTGGGCGGCTTCGCGCAGTTGCTGGGGGTCGGTGAGTTCCACGGCGGTGGCGATTTGTTCTAGAAGGAGGGGTGCTTGCTCCAGGTAAATATCGATGATTTCCTCAAGGGCGTCAATTTCCCGCAGCGAGTTGAGGATATTGGCATCGAGGAGGGTGGTAAAAGTAGTTTCACCGTTGGTGTTGTTCCCCCTCGCCCCATTCTCCTGTAGGGACAATTCCTGAATGGCGCCTACATTGTCCCCCCGTCTTCCGGTGACTGCGTGGGGCTGACATTTGGCGAGGGTAGCGCGCAATTCGGGCATGCGGATGGGCTTGCTGATGTAGTCGTCCATACCGGCTTCGAGACAGGCTTCTCGATCGCCCTGCATGGCATTAGCCGTCATGGCGATAATTCGCACGGGAGAGCGCCCGGGATAGCCATCCTGCCCCCGGATCCCTGTCTCCCCAGAGCGGATGCGCCGTGCGGTTTCTAAACCATCCATTTCTGGCATCTGCACGTCCATCAGCACCACATCATAGGGGGCTCGACCCAAGGCATCCAAAACTTCTAAGCCGTTGGCAGCCACTTCGGCACGATACCCCAGACGCTGCAACATTTGCAGTGCTACTTTCTGATTCACCGGATGGTCTTCGGCGAGCAAAATTCGCAGTGGGACGGTGTGGCTTGGTGATGTGGGGAACTCCAAAGAGTTGGTTTGTAAGGATTCATCAATCACACCATCGGCAAAGATGGAAATCAAGAGATTATAAAATTGGGATTGCTTGATGGGCTTGTACAGACAGGCGGTGCGATCGGTGGGGACGTTGCCGATATCGCAGTTATTGGCGCCGATCGGGCGCACCATCACCACAGGCAAATCAGCGCCGTGGAGGGAGCGAATTTCCTCTGCTAAAGTGGCCGCATCCCCATCGGGCACGCGAGTATCTAAAATTGCCAAGTCAAACCGAGCCCCAGCCTCTAAGATGGCTTTCGTCTCCTGTCGCGATGGCACAACGATCGCCTCTAGTCCCCAGTTTTGAGCTTGCTGGGTGAAAATTGCCCCATAGGTGGGGCTATCATCCACCACCAGCAGCCGTTTTCCCGCCAACTCATCCCTCGCTCGGAGGGGTGAACCCGCCACC
The DNA here is from genome assembly GCA_015296065.1 of Oscillatoriaceae cyanobacterium M33_DOE_052. Lineage (GTDB taxonomy): Bacteria > Cyanobacteriota > Cyanobacteriia > Cyanobacteriales > Laspinemataceae > Koinonema. The sequence goes on from DVDU01000067.1 coordinate 4,217, forward strand.
TCTCCGAATGCCGCAATGGTGAAATAGAATATAGAACCAAAGTTGGTAGCCATCAATTCTGGGTGGGGATTCGCCACAGGCATTTGCCATCCCTCTGGCGGCTCTCCGGCGCAACTCCCCGCACTGACCACCCACATCGACCCGCCCATCATTTCGCTCAGGCGCTTGCTGATGGCCAATCCCAGCCCCGTACCCCCATACTGACGACTGGTAGAGGCATCTACCTGGCTAAAGGATTTAAACAGCCGGTGCATCCGCTCTGGTGGAATGCCGATACCTGTGTCTTTGACGGCGAATTGGATTTCATAGCCCATCCCTCCCCATCCTTCCCCATTCCTCCCCGTCCCCGCTGCCATTCGTCTCTCTTTGGCGGTAACAACTACCACTACTTCGCCTAAGTCAGTAAACTTGACTGCGTTGCTGAGGAGGTTGACTAAGATTTGACGCAAGCGGGTAATATCACCGATGATGGTTTCGGGCACATTTTCTGCGGCGAAGTACCCTAAATCTAGTCCCTTGGCGCCTGCTGCAGAGGCCAGCAGGTCGAGGGATTCTTCAATACAGGCGCGGAGGCTGAAAGGATTTTGCTCTAAGTCGAGTTTGCCCGATTCGATTTTGGAAAAGTCCAGGATGTCGTTAATAATTGCCAGTAGAGCATCGCCGCTGCTGCGGATGGTTTCTACAAAGTCCCGCTGCTCTCGGGTGAGTTCGGTATCCAGCAGCAACCCAGTCATCCCAATGACGGCATTCATGGGGGTGCGGATTTCATGGCTCATGGTGGCGAGAAATTGGCTTTTGGCGCGGGTGCCTGTAAGGGCTTCATCTCGAGCTTGTAGCAGCGCTTCGGCGGCGGCTGTGCGTTCGATTTCGCCACCGATCCACTGCGCCATTAGCTGTAGTAGTTCTTTGTCCTGGCTTTTGAAGGGTTTGTTTAGGGGTTGGGAGCTACAGAAACTGAGGGTGCCATAGATGGTGTTGCTGACTATGACTGGGGTGCCGATGTAGGCTTCTTGTTGCAGAAGGGATTTTGACGGTTGTGGCTGCCAGGGCCAGGGTGGCCAAGGAGATACCATGAGGGCTTCAAAGTAGAGGGTATCTTTGAGGCGTAGGGTTTCATGGCAGTAGGTGTCTTTCAGGTCGAAGGTGTCGCCTGCACAAATCGCCCCAGTGGGTGGTTGGGCGGCAATGGCTTCGTATTTATCGCCTTCGATGCGGGCTAAAATGCCGATTTCCATGCCAAATTGCTTGCGCCCCATTTCTAGCAAACTTTGGATTTGCTGACGGAAACTCAGCTTCCGCGATGAGGTGATTTTATAGAGTTTCCGTACCGATCGCTCCCCGGCGCTGAACTGGGCTTCGGCTTGCTGTTGCTCGGTGATGTCTCGGGACACTACCAATAATTGTTTCACTTTCCCGGTTTCTTGGTCTTTGATGTGGCGGTAGGTGGTTTCTACCCAGAGGTAATCTCCATCTTGGCGGCGGTAGCGGTGGGCGAGAGTGTAGGTAATCGCTCGCTCCTTTACCACTGCTAGGGCTTTGTTTACTAGCGGCTTATCTTGGATATGAAAAAAATCATCCGCAGCACGCCCCTTTAGTTCTTCTGGGTTGTAACCTAACAAGTTGCTACAAGCAGGGGACACATATTCAAAAATTCCCTCGGTACTTTGGATGCTCATCATATCTCTGGAGTTTTCCACCATCAAAGTGGAGATTGCCAAATTTTCTTGCAGTTTTTGCTGGTCATTTTTTACCCTCACTACTAGCCGGTTAATCGCCTCAGTTAATTCGGCTAATTCTTCGATTTTCTGTGGATTAGCTAAAGGGGAAAAGTTGCTGATTGTGGCGATTTTATCTAATTGGCAGCTTAAGGATTGCAAAGGCAATCTCAGGGCTTTTTTCCACCAAATCCAAACTAATGCCGTGGAAACCGCCCCAGTGGCGACGAATAACCAAATTAAACTAGCTGCTTCTGGGAGGCTCTGGACGATCGTGGTGGCGTCACCCGGATTTGTCGTGGGGAGCGATTTCAGCAATAGATGCGATACACCCAAGGACAACAGAATATTGAGGGCGAGGAGGAATGTACCAACTGTCAAGAGTGCAATAGGGCGCAGTTTCATGTTTAATTTCCCGCTGGAGACTCATTCGGCTGCGGTTGGGCTGGAAAGAATGGGGGTTTGACCCGATTTCCTTGGCAACAAAACCCAGATTTGGTTCAAAAGCCCGGTTTCTGGACCCCTGGCTGGGTGTCTGGCTTGGGGCGGATTTGATCTCGCAACCGTGGGTGAATGCACAAAACCCTAATATCAAAATAATCTACCCAAGGCGCTGCATGGTGATAACTCTAATCAAATTTAACATTGTACCACCACTAGGATATTTTAGGATATTTTTGGATCCAGAAACTATGTGCTGATTTAATTTTTCCTGGTGGGGCTGAATTATTTGCTGTCAACCCCTGACGGACAAAGGTGGGCGCCCGTCAGGGGCGATCGGCCAAACCTTGATGGTCGGTAGCCGTGGCGACAGTACCACTACTGACCAAACCAAGGCAACGCCTGGATCTGGCTGCTGCCACGATCACCACCAAAACTGGCGATGAAACTACACCAAAGCACCACCGCAGCTCGAACCGCACCCCGCCGTACAACCATAGCAGTAAGCTGCTGTCTCCACTTCCTCAATTACATCCAAACTCCCTTTGGCCAACAATATCCCCACCGTCACCGTCCCCTCTGGTGTGCGCGATCGTAACCCCTCCATTTGATTAAAATCGCAATCATACACGTTGCCCAAATAATCAATAGATAATTGACTGCGGCACATTAATGGCTCTACGGTATCTCCATTATAATTAGCTTCCAAAAAATGCAAATATGATTCAGACAAATTCCGGCGTTTCAGATGTAGTTTCGTCCGCCCGATGGGTAAATTGGTAATCGTCAGCAAGCGATTAAACTTAATTCCGAAATGTGCCAGTAAAAACTCGTGATAATCCTTTTCTAACTTAGCCTGCGCTGGTGGGAGAGAAAACTTTTCCCCAGTAGGGAGCTGAGGATTATACACCAAATCTAAAATCAAATCTGGGTTTGACCCATAACCCAGAGCATTCAACCGGCGCAAAGCTCTGATTGAGGCATCATACACGCCGCGCCCCCGCATTTTATCCACATTATCTTCTAGATAGCAAGGCAGCGACGCCACAATCCTGACCCCCTGATGAGCGCAATATTCCGGCATATCTTCATATCCGCGCTCGAAATAAATCGTCAAATTAGACCTAACTATTACCTCTTTACCTTCCCCTCTTGCCGCCTCCACCAAGGGTTTAAAGCCATAGAGCATCTCTGGCGCCCCCCCGGTGAGGTCGATCGTCTTAATTTGCCCAAAGCGGCGGATCATCTCTATCAACTGGTAGCACAATTCCGGGGACAGTTCCTCTGTGCGCTGCGGTCCCGCCTCCACGTGGCAGTGAGTACAAGCCAAATTACACCGCTTGCCCAGATTTATTTGCAAAACCTCGATCGGCTTTTTCCGCAACGGGAAACCCACCTTGTCAATAAAAGGAGTCAGTTGCACTCCCTCCACCGGACCGGCTTTTACCTGCATATTCCCTGTCTCTGACTTCCTAGTGATTTATGCCCCAAATCATATCATTAGTGGCAATTCATCAATGACCACTAGCAACATTTTAACCTGCCCCCGTTCCCACCCCAGTGGTGTCTTTTCTGTCTTTTTGGGTTAAATCAATCACGAAGCCACCAAGAAAACCAAGCAAAATGCAATTTTTAGCCAAATTTAACTTTTACATAAATCAAATTTTTGCTATATTTAACCATCTATTTATAACAAAAATTTATAATTTTTAGAGGAATCCTAGATTTCACCGCTAAAACACGATAGGGTTAGATATTAAACTCCATGAAACTATCATATCATCGCGGCATCTGCCCCGACCACACCATCAGCCTAGAAGTCACAGAAGGAGAAATTTTTGGGTGCCAGCGGAGGAATAATTTACGCTGTCGCACCCTTCAGGAAATGACATTCACTCAACCAGCTATTTCTACCAGTTTCGCGACCCGCTGTTTAATTTCATCCCGCACGCGGTGAAAAGTTTCTAGGGGTTGACCGTCTGGGTCATCTAGCTGCCAATCCTCAAATACTTCTCGCATCACCCATGCTTCTGGCAAATTGACACCGCAACCGCATAGAGAAATGACAATATCATAATCTTCTGGGACGAAATCACTCAACGGTTTGGAAGTTTGACGGGTGATGTCGATGCCAATTTCCCCCATGACTTGCACCGCTGTGGGATGCACCCGACTGGCTTCGAGACCGGAGCTGGTGACATGGATTTTCCCTTTACCTAAAACTCTGGCAAATCCTTCTGCCATTTGGGAGCGGCAAGAGTTTTTTTTACATACAAACATTACTCGTTTCATTAATCAACCTCATCTATATTGAATGTCAATTGATAATTGATAATTGATAATTGATAATTAATAATTAATAATTAACAAATCTAATTATCAATTACAGCTTGTTCAACAGTGATTTGGTACAGCCCCTCACCCTAAATCTGGATCCTATCCCCCCTACCCCCCTTTGAAAGGGGGGGGAGAGGGACTTTGAGAGCCGCTCAGATTATTTCTGAACAGGCTGTAATAATTAATAATTAATAAATTCAATTATCAATTATCAATTATCAATTATCAATTATCAGTTATCAATCATCAATCATCAATCATCAATCATCAATTATCCGAAACGACCGCTGACATAATCTTGAGTCGATTTTTCCTTGGGATTGTGGAAAATTTCTTGGGTTTCGTCGTATTCCACTAAGTAACCCATTTTGCCCCCCATTTCTGTGGCTTCGGCATTGAAAAACGCCGTCATATCGGCGATGCGGGAGGCTTGCTGCATATTGTGCGTAACGATGATAATGGTGTATTTTTCTTTCAATTCATCCAGCAATTCTTCGATTTTTAGGGTAGAAATGGGGTCAAGAGCGGAGCAGGGTTCATCCATGAGAATCACTTCTGGTTGAATGGCTATGGCCCTGGCGATACAGAGACGCTGTTGCTGACCACCGGAGAGGGCTAAACCGCTCTGTTTGAGTTTGTCTTTCACTTCGTCCCAGAGAGCAGCTTGGCGGAGACTTTGTTCTACCAGTTCGTCCATGTTGCCGCGATAGCCATTCACCCGGGCACCGAAGGCGATATTTTCATAAATGGATTTGGGAAATGGTGTGGGTTTTTGGAACACCATGCCGATGCGGCGGCAAATATCGATCGGGTCAATTTTTTTGTCGTAGATATCTTGCTTGTGAAAGGTAATGCGGCCTTCAACGCGGCAACCGGGGATGAGGTCGTTAAGCCGGTTAAAGGTGCGGAGGAGGGTGCTTTTACCGCAGCCGCTAGGCCCGATGAAAGCGACAATTTTGTTTTTGGGTATATCTAAATATACCCCACGCACGGCCAGAAAGTTGCCGTAATAAACGGAAACGTTCTCGGTTTTGAGAATTATCTCTTTTTGTCCGTTACTTGCAGAAGTCATATGTTTTGCCAAATCGACTGAAATCATTATTGTTGCTGACTCAAAACATCCATAATTACAAGCCTCAAATCTGGTTCAGATAATTGGTGAGAATTAACGCGCTTTCTGGAATTTGTTCCGCAAGATAATGGCGGTGGTATTCATTAGTAGGAGTACCACCATGAGGACGATGATGCCAGCAGCGGCGTTGGTGTGAAATTCGACTTGGGGGCGGGAAACCCAGTTGTAAATTTGAATGGGTAGGGCGGTAAATGGGGTTTGAAAGCCTTCTAGGGATAGATGTGGCAGGTAGGCGATGAAGGTTAAGGCCCCGATCGCGATTAGTGGTGCAGTTTCGCCAATGGCTCTGGATAATGCCAAAATGGTGCCGGTGAGAATCCCTGGTATGGCTAAGGGCAATATTTGCTCGCTGATGACTTGCCAGCGGGTGGCGCCCAAAGCATACCCCGCCATACGTAAGCTGTTGGGAATCGCTCGCAGAGATTCCCGTGTGGCGACAATAATAATCGGCAAAATCAGTAGAGCAAGGGTGAGGGCTCCTGCTAAAATGCTGCGCCCTTTGGTGATTGGTTCCATGATGCGCACGAACACTTCTAAACCGAGCAATCCGTAGATAATGGAAGGGACGCCTGCCAGGTTGGCGATGTTGATTTCTATGATTTTCGCCGCGAGAGTATCGGCGGCAAATTCTTCTAGAAAAATCCCGGCGCCCACACCGATGGGAAAGGCGATCGCGGCGGTAGTCAATAGTAGCCAAATCGTGCCGACTAAGGGGGAAAGAATTCCCGCTTGTTCGGGTTTGCGCGAGGGGTAGTTGGTGAGGAAATTGAGGCTTAAACGGGGCAGTCCGTCTAGAACTACATCGGTGAGGAGGACGGCGAGAACTACTAAGCCGACAATGGTGGAAATCAAGGCCGCGATTTCAAAGATGCGGTCAATTTTGTAGCGTTTGGCTAGGTTCGGGCTAGGCTGAAACATAGAGGGGCTGGTAATTTTTGCTGGTGTGGATTGTGGTGCGGTCATTCGTATTTCTCCCGGAAGCGGCGCACAAACCAAAAGCTGAAGACGTTTAAAATCAGGGTGAGGACAAATAGGGTCATCCCTACGGCAAAGATGGTTTTGAAGGCGAGGGAACCGGCGGGGGTGTCGCCGAGGCTGACTTGGACGATGTAGGCGGTCATGGTCATAATGGGGACGAAGGGGTTTAATCCCAGGGTGGGATTTTGTCCCGCCGCGATCGCCACAATCATGGTTTCCCCGATCGCCCGCGACACCGCAATAATGAACGAAGCCACAATCCCCGAAAGCGCCCCGGGCAACACCACGCCGATAATCGCTTCCCGCTGGGTTGCCCCCAAAGCATAGGCGCCCTCCCGCAGGCTTTGGGGCACTGCATATATGGCATCTTCGCTCAAAGATGCCACCAAAGGAATAATCGAAATTCCCAGTACCATTCCCGCACTCAAAGCATTAAATCCCTGGAGACCAGGAATGATTTTTTGCAGCAGGGGAGTCACGAATAATAAGGCAAAATAACCGTACACTACTGTGGGCACCCCAGCCAGGATTTCTAATGCTGGTTTCAACCACTGGCGCAGTTTCGGCTGGGCGTATTCACTCAGGTAAATTGCTGCCAACAGCCCCAAGGGCAAGGCCACGGTGATGGCGATAATGGATGTAAGAAAGGTGGCGCTGATTAGCACGAAAATCCCGAATTGGGCATTGCTAAACAGGGGCGTCCATTCTTTGTCTGTGAGGAACCGCCAGAATGGCACTTCCCGGAAAAATTCTATAGTTTCAAATATCAATACGAAAATGATGCCAATAGTTGTGGCTACGGAAACCAGGGCAAATAAGCCGAACAGCGACTTAACTGCCAGTTCTACCAGCTTGCTCCTCTGGCGATTGGGGCGCCATAGTTGTTGATTTTCTTGCTGCTCTGATGGCTTGCTTTCACTCATCATTTTTTAGTTGGCTAATGGTCGGCTAGTGGTGACAACTGGCTTGTTGTTGGTGCTGATGCACCTGGGCGGGCGGGGGATACCCGCCACCGCGATTTTACCAGTCGATCGTTACTCTTTGTTGAGTAAATCCACCAATTTTACTCCCACTGTAGAACCTTTACCCTCAAAAATCGAGCCCACTTTGCCGCTCTTAAACCGGTTTTGCACCGCCATATTCACATCTGTGGGCAGGGGCACGTAGCCCACTTCTGTAATCAGATTTTTGTTGGCGTCGGCGAGGTTAAATTCTATGAAGGCTTTCACTTCCGGGCGATTGATGGCGTCTTTTTTCACGTACACAAATATGGGGCGGGATAGGGGTTGGTAGGTGCCGTCAGAGATAGTTTGCAGAGTCGGCGCCACGCAACCGTTCCCGCCGTCAATTTCCGCTACTTTCAGCTTGTCTTGGTTTGCTTCATAGTAGGCGAAACCGAAGAAGCCCAGACCCCCCTCATCGGCGGCTACCCCCTGAACGATGACGTTATCATCTTCGCTGGCGGTGAAGTCGCCTCGGCTTTCTCCTTCTTTGCCGTTGATGGCTTCGGTGAAGTAGTCATAGGTGCCTGAGTCGGTCCCGGCTCCGTAGAGACGCAGGGGACGATCGGGAAAGTCGGGGCGAATTTGGCTCCAATTGTTGATTTGCCCTTGCGCCGCTGGCTCCCACATTTTCTTGAGTTCATCGACTTTCAGGCAAGCGGCCCAAGTGTTTTTCGGGTTCAACACCACCGAAAGTCCGTCAAATGCCACCGGTAATTCTACGTATTCAATCTGATTTTTGCCACAGAGTTCCACTTCTGATGGCTTGATGGGTCGAGAAGCGTTGGAAATGTCCGTTTCCCCGGCGCAGAACTTCTTAAAGCCGCCACCAGTCCCGGACACCCCCACGGTAACTCTCACTCCGGGGTTGGCTTTCATAAATTCTTCCGCCATCGCTTCGGAAATGGGAAATACAGTGCTAGAGCCATCGATCAGCACTTTCCCGGATATATTTGATGTGGGGGGAGCAGCGCCGCCGCCACTGGCAGGGGTCTGCGTATTTTCCCCACCCCCTTGAGGTGCGGTGCTGCAAGCCGATAGGGTCAAGGCTCCAGCCACAATACTGCTCACAACAGTCCTACACTTGAGGGATACTTTTAAAGTCGCCATTTTTGTTCCTTTGACTCGATTTTTGTTGACATTAATTCCCAGAAGCAGTATTGGCTCAAGATGGAGATTTTTTCATAAATCTTGAGAAAATCCTGCTCACTAATTGCATCCGTATTTATTTAACGACAAGTTGATTTACAAATAACTACTTTTTTGGTAAAGCATAGGTTAAGTTTCGGTAAAGTACATGGGTAGCGGCTTAGTTTTGGCCAGCGTGCCACAGTTTACCCCTACCTAATCTGATTTGTCAAGCATCCTTGATATAAGTGCATCTTTCCTCCTCTAGCTGCCACCAAAAATCACCGCCGCCTCTATTCCAGGGGTTTTGGTGCCATCCATTTCCAGTCATAAATAAATTTAGGCTTGATTAAATATTTATTAAGAATATTTAATATCTATCAGCGCTAAAAATCACCGCGATTTGACTTTTTCCAGAATTTATAGCGGGTTTTTCATCAACCTAGGAGGGACGCGGTTCTAGCGGTGGCATCTCTTTGGCGGCGCTCCGATGGTTCTTCATTAAATTTGCCGCCTCAAGTGCTAGAAAAATATTACCATATCCCCGCCCCGGTGGTTTTAGGTCTGAATTAGCGCTCTTGTGGTCCGCTTCTGCCATTCCAGGGACCTCACTCAAGTCTTTGGACCTGTCGATGGGGGGTGTAGCCCATCGGTGCGCCGGACGCTCTCTCTCTATATTAAGTTGCCCCAGAGAAAATAGGTATTTCTATTTATCAAAATCCTGCTGCTGACCAGATATCTCTATCCCAATGGGTAATTTTTTGGAAAAATGTTTAAATTTCCACTTATTTTTCGCTAATCATCTCGATGCTGCTACAATAGCAACACAGATAGAGGCTGAAAAAATCGCTATCTTTGTATGTCTGTGGACCGGGATGTCCGCGCCTGTTTCGTCAGCGATGACGAACAGTCTAGCGAGGGGTAATCATCTTCATTAGGGGACCAAAAAACATTCTAATAAACCCCAGTCAAAGCTAAGAAAAAAAGCTATTTAATTAGCCCAAATTGCTAAATAGCGCTCAAAACATTTCTTAGCATGGCAGTCAATATGTATATTCTTTGACCCAAAAGCTAAACATTAGCGGTTGCTAATATAGCGGCTATCAAAGACAATGGGGCGATCGCGGCGAAGGAGTCAGGCAAAAACAACAACTCCCAGCCATGAAATTTCTGTACGCAACTCAGGAGAAAATAGATGCCAACAATCAGTTTGCAGGGTCAAGTGGCTTTGGTGACAGGAGCCAGTTCGGGGATCGGTACTGGGGTAGCAAAAGCTCTCGGCGACGCAGGCGCTACAGTAGTGGTGAACTACTCCCGCAGCGCTAAAGGTGCAGAAGCAACCGTAGCAGAAATTAAAGCTGCTGGCGGCGAAGCTATAGCAATTCAAGCCGATGTCAGCCAGGAAGACCAGGTAATTCGGATGTTCCAGCAGATCTTCGATACTTATGGCACGATCGACATCCTCATCAATAATGCTGGTCTCCAAAAAGATTCCCCCTTCCCAGACATGACCCTGGAAGACTGGAATACCGTTATCGGGATCAACCTCACGGGTCAGTTTCTCTGCGCTCGCGAAGCCGTAAAAGAATTTATCCGCCGGGGTGTTGTCCTCGAACGCTCCTGCGCGGCGGGTAAAATCATCTGCATCAGTTCTGTTCACGAAGTGATTCCCTGGGCCGGTCACTGCAACTATGCCGCCTCTAAAGGTGGTGTGATGCTGCTAATGAAAAGCATGGCTCAGGAGTTGGCTCCTTATAAAATTCGCATCAATAGTATCGGGCCTGGTGCAATTAAAACTCCCATCAATCGCAACGCCTGGGAAACCGCAGAAGCTGAAGCCAAATTGCTCAGGCTAATTCCTTATAATCGGGTTGGCGAAGCTGAAGATATCGGCAAAGCTACAGTGTGGCTGGCATCTGATGAATCGGATTATGTGCATGGCGTCACCCTATTTGTGGATGGTGGCATGACTCTGTATCCCGAATTTGCTCACGGTGGTTAATTCATGCCGTTCTTAGTTGGGCTTTAGCCCCATCAAAAGTTCTTAGTTAGGCTTTAGCCCCATCAAAAGTTCGTAGTTGGGCTTTAGCCCAACTGATTTTTCATTCTTTATCGGTAATCGATTATGGCAATTAATGCAGAAAAACAACGGCTGGCAGAAATTCAAGAACGCAAAGGTCATTGGCGGCGTTGGGGGCCTTATTTGAGTGAGCGCCAGTGGGGTACTGTGCGGGAAGATTATAGCCCCAAAGGTGACGCATGGGACTATTTCTCTCACGAGCAAGCGCGCTCCCGTGCCTACCGTTGGGGTGAAGATGGTATCGGTGGGATTTCTGATAATCACCAGCGGCTTTGCTTCGCTTTGGCTCTGTGGAATGGCGAGGATCAGTTCCTGAAAGAGCGGATTTTTGGTCTGACGGGGAGTCAGGGCAATCATGGGGAAGATGTGAAGGATTATTATTTTTATCTGGACAGTACCCCAACTCATTCTTACATGAAATATCTGTACAAGTATCCTCAACGAAAGTTTCCGTATGAGGAACTGGTAGCAGAGAATAAGGAGCGCGATCGCAAATCCTTTGAATATGAACTCTTAGACACAGGCATATTTAACGAAAACCGTTATTATGATGTGTTCATGGAATATGCGAAAGCTACCGATGAAGACATCCTCATCTCTATCACTGTTTGCAACCGGGGGCCGGAAACCAAAACTCTCCACCTGCTCCCTACCCTCTGGTTCCGTAATACCTGGTCTTGGTCTGAAGGCAGCATTAAACCTAGCATTAAGGTGATGAAGTCGGAGCTGGAATATAGCATCATTGAGGCGGAACACCCTAACCTCGGTAAACGCTGGCTCTATTTAGAAGGCACGCCAGAGCTACTGTTTACGGAGAACGAAACCAATAAACAATTGTTATTTAAGGTAAATAACGATTCTCCTTACACCAAAGACGGCCTCAATAATTATGTTGTCCAAGGCCAAAAAGATGCCGTGAACCGGGCTGGGACGGGAACGAAATCTGCTGGGCATTATCTCATAGAAGTTCCGGCGGGTCAACAGCGGGTGATTAAACTTCGTCTCAGCGATTCTCCTACTATTGGTCAGCCTTTCGGCGGCGAATTTGACGCGACGATTAAAACTCGGATTCAAGAAGCAGACGAGTTTTACCAGCAGGTTGACCCGTTCCCCATATCTGATGATTTGCGCAATATTCAGCGCCAAGCATTTGCCGGGATGCTCTGGAGCAAGCAGTATTATCACTATGTGGTGGCGGAATGGCTGAAAGGGGACGATGGCGAGGCGCCGCCGCCGGAACGCAAAAAAGGACGGAACCGGGAATGGATTCACTTATTTAATGATGATGTGATTTCTATGCCGGATAAGTGGGAATATCCCTGGTTTGCCGCTTGGGATTTGGCTTTTCACTGCATCCCTCTGGCGATGGTTGACCCGGATTTTGCCAAGCGGCAATTAGATTTGATGACGCGGGAATGGTATATGCACCCGAATGGGCAAATACCGGCTTATGAGTGGAATTTTAGTGATGTGAATCCGCCGGTGCATGCCTGGGCGACTTTCCGGGTGTATAAGATTGATAAGAAAATGCACGGTCAGGGCGATCGGCAGTTCCTCGAGCGGGTGTTCCAAAAGCTGCTGCTGAATTTTACCTGGTGGGTGAACCGCAAGGACTCGGAAGGGAATAATATTTTTGAAGGCGGCTTTTTGGGGTTGGATAATATCGGCGTGTTCGATCGCAGTGCCCCCCTCCCCACTGGCGGCTACCTGGAACAAGCCGATGGCACCAGTTGGATGGCCATGTTTAGCCTGAATATGCTGGCGATCGCCCTTGAACTCGCCCTGGAAAACCCCGTGTATGAAGACATCGCCAGTAAATTCTTTGAGCATTTCCTCTATATCGCCGACGCCATGAACCGCATCGGCGCCAGCACCAACCTCTGGGACGACCAAGACGGCTTCTATTATGACGCGCTGTACAAACCCAACGGCGAAAAAGTCCCCCTCAAAGTGCGATCGATGGTGGGACTCATCCCCCTGTTTGCCGTCGCCACCCTCGAACCCGAAGTTGTTAACCGCCTTCCCAACTTCAAAAAGCGTGTGGAATGGTTCATCGACAACCGTCCCGACCTCAAACAAAACGTCGCCTGCATGCGCACCCCAGGTATGGGAGAACGACGCCTCCTCGCCATAGTTTACCGGGAAAAACTCAAGCGCATCCTAGAAAAAATGCTCGATGAAAGCGAATTTCTCAGCCCCTACGGCATTCGCGCTCTTTCCCGCTACCACCTAGAACATCCCTATATTTTCTATGTCAACTACCACGAATATCGAGTCGAATATGAACCCGGAGAATCTACCTCATTCCTATTCGGCGGTAACTCCAACTGGCGCGGCCCCATCTGGATGCCCGTTAACTTCCTGATTATCGAATCCTTGCAAAAACTCAACTTCTACCTGGGACAAGATTTCAAAGTGGAATGTCCCACCGGTTCTGGCAATATGATGACCCTCTGGGAAGTTGCCACCGAAATATCCCAGCGTCTGACCAAGATTTTTGAGAAAGACGATAGCGGACAGCGGCCCCTCTACGGCAGCATTCATCAATTCCAAAATGACCCATACTGGCGGGATTTAATTCTCTTCCATGAATACTTCCACGGCGATAACGGTGCAGGCGTCGGCGCCAACCACCAAACCGGTTGGACGGGTTTAATTGCCAAACTCATCCAACAAAGTGCCGAATACCACCGCCAAGGTAAAGCACCCCGCTGGTAATTTTTGAGCCATACTTTCAACAAACCGGGTTTTTTAGTAACCCGGTTTTTTTCAGAAAAAAATCCTAAAAACCCTTGACATTTATACCCGATTGACTTATCCTAGTATAGGGTTAACACTAGAGTTGTCTAAATTTCCTCACCAGCAATCATTATCTGGAATTGCGCCCCCTACGATTAGTAGGATTAATCTTATTTCTGTAAAGGCACGGCATCATTAAGATTGGGGTGAAATGAGAAAAATTAATGACGCCGTGCCCCGACCAACCGGGATTAACTCAAAACTAAATTTGAGTTCTTCCACGGCTACGGTGTCGTTTTCGTTGACGATCGGGATGACGCCGAGGTGGAATAGTTCTTGAAAGGTGTTGGAGGCGTTGAGGTAGCGGCGACGCTGTACTAGGCCCGTGCGGGTGAGGAGTATTTGGGCGATCGCTTGCTCTTGGGTGGTGAAGAGGTCGTCATAGACGCGCATCAGGCGTCCTTGCCCGATCGCTGCTACCGCCTGTTTCCCCGCAATGGTTTTGGGCTTTTCTGACAGTCCGATGCGGGCGCAACCCACCCCCACCGCGCCAGAGGATACTAATACCACCCGATGTCCAAAGCGGCGCAGGTGACACAAAGTTTCTACTAAAGTGGCTATAGTCGCGATCGCCAGGTTGCCGTTATCTTGCGTGAGGCTGGAAGTACCAATTTTAATGACAATGGTTAGAGGCATACATATTCAACCGCAGACCTGTATATATTACCTAATTTTTCATTTAATTTGACATTGGTGATTGGTGATTGGTCATTTGTCTTTTTACCCCAGGGTGGCTTTTGCTGGAGAAGAAATTGTAATTAGAAAAATAATCAGCTACGGTACTCTGGTTTTTCATGGGAAATTCCCAGTTGAGCGATAAAGTCCGTGATTTGGTCGAATACAGTCATAATCATAAGCTGATTAATGTGGCTACGGTTTGGGAGATGGCCATCAAACAGAGTCAGAATAAGTTAATTTTAGAAAAAACTGCGGCAGATTATATAGAAGAGAAAATCAGATTAGATGATTTTGAATTGTTGCCAATTTCTCTCGACCATATAAGAGTATTGTCATCACTTCCATTTTATCATAAAGACCCATTTGATAGAATTTTATAGTCATTTCAAATAACCATGAGACACTCAATACTGCCCTCACAAGAGTCCCCTCTCCCAGGTA
>DVDU01000253.1 GCA_015296065.1 Oscillatoriaceae cyanobacterium M33_DOE_052
ACACTCCCCACACTCCCCACACTCCCCACACTCCCCACACTCCCCACACTCCCCACACTCCCCATCTCCCCGTCTCCACTGGGCGGGGAATCAGTTAAAATTTTCTTAAGCTATCACGAAACTTGAAGAAATAAACTGAAATTCCCCACTGGAGGAATTACTGGCATGGCCACAAAAGACTCCCCCCCCCGTCGGCCCAGAGGGGCGCCAAAAAATGCGATCGCCTCTGGGGCACCCACGTCACCGATGGAACTGCTGGTTTTATATCACCAAAATCCTTCGATCGCACTACGCAATCAAATCGTGCAGCGGCATGGGGGATTGGTGAGAAAAATCGCCCATAGACTAAGTTTAAGTTGTCCAGAACCTTACGAAGACTTAGCGCAAATCGGCTATATCGGCTTAATCCGGGCTGTAGAGCGATTTAATCCGAGTTTGGGACGAGCTTTTAGCTCTTTTGCTGTCCCCTACATTCGCGGCGAAATGCTGCATTTTTTGCGCGATCGCTCTGCAGCGGTGAAAATCCCTCGCCGCTGGCGGGATCTAGAAAAAAATGGCGAAGCTGCCCAAAAGACCCTCTCAGAGGTTCTAGGACGCCCGCCCCAAGATGCCGAAATCGCCAGTTTTTTACAGATATCCCTACATGAGTGGCGACAAATTTTGCTAGCCACCCGCAATTGCAAGCCTTTGAGTTTGGATGCTACGGTAGTACAGTCATCTTTTGATGGCTCGGTAACTTTGGCAGATACTCTGATTGATACCAACTACCAGCTCTGGCAGTACCGCCAAGAAGAAACACTACAGCTACAAGTAGCTTTGGGTCAATTGGAAGTGAAAACTCGATCGTGCATCGAGTCAGTATTTTTTCAGGATATGCCCCGTTATGAAGTAGCCAAGTGCATGGGGGTCAGTTCCATGACGATCGGGCGATGGATTCACCAGGGTATAAACCAGTTAGTATTCATGCTCCAGGTTTCCCCGGTACAATCCGCTTCCTGAGACTCTAACCACCAGAGAAATCCAGTATTGACCTGTCAAGGGGTTGTGGTGAACAAGTTGGGCTCAAAAGGCTGATGCAAATTGAATATTCCTGTATCCTCATGTAAGCCAGTGCGGGCGATTCCGCTCGCACTGCACTACCGCACGGGGTAATTTTTTTCCTCATTTATACTATAGTTAATTAAAATAAAAGTGAGACAATCCTTGAGAGTTGCCCTCTATCCCCCAACCCCTTTCTCCCAAAAAGGGAGAAAGGGGAGCAAGAGGGGGAGTGTGGGGAGTGTGGGAAGTGTGGGAAGTGTGGGAAGTGTGGGGAGTAATCTTCCTCCCCATCCTCCCCCTCTTCCCCATCCTCCCCCTCTTCCCCATCCTCCCCCTCCCCCCCTCTCCCCACCTGGTCGAGGCGATGCACTGAGCCTGTCGAAGTGGGACGGGGGTGAGGGCAATATCGAGTGTCTCATTTTTAATTGAAATTACTATAATTTTGCTAGATCTAGCGTTTCTCCAATAAATGCACTAGATTCAAGTGCAGTCCCCATCAGGATTTCCGCCCTGCATCTGGCAACAAATTTGAGCGTCGCTAGATTCTGTTTTTCTTCTTAGTTGTTTTTGGGGATTTTTTAGAGGCGCGCATCAAAGTTTTTATTTTCATTAAGTCATGCAATAAATAATAAACTACATCATAACTAACCTGGATATTTAACTCTACTTCTAGCCAAACTTTGACCTCTTTATAGGTACTGAAACGTTCGGGGTTTTCTAGCTCTTCTTTGAGACGTTCCATCGCCCAATCGGGAATAGTGCGGTGGCGACCCGAGGGCTGATATATTTTTAACATCTGTTCTATGCCACCTTGTCGATATAAACGTAGCCACCGCTGTACGGTAATGCGGCTGCGCCCTAACACAACGGCTAAGTGTTGGACGGTTTCCACCTGTGCAGTTTTTAGCAAGTATAAAGCCTGTACCCGTTCTTTGGCTGTGGCAGTTTTCTGTTTAGCCAATAGAGTTTTCAGGGTTTCCGGTGACTCGACAATATTAATTTTAACTACTCCAGACATTTTCAGAACTCAAAAATAACTCTAATAATTCTAAGTGTAGCACAATTAAATCTAATCGGGATAATATAGGCTGATTTTCTGGTAATTGTATGATTTGATTATCTATTTGGCAGCATAAAATTTATGGTTATGCCCAATCAATAAATATTTAATTATTCCTAGATGATAAATAAATATTAAAAAAATGGTGTAATGGAGAGCCAATCGATTTATTTTGGGTGGAAGATGTGGCGGGCGAGTAGCCCGCCATGCCCAAAGGTCATAAACACTTGGTTAGTTGCGACAACAAAACAAAAATTCCTGGGTTAGGGGGTCATCACCTGGGAGAAAATCAGGCAGTTTCACGGAGTTGAGGGGCGAGCCGGGGTGGCGGTGGTGAAGGATTCTTCATCTTGCTGTTTCATGGTAAACAATTGCGGCAGGGTGACGAATTTGTATCCCTGCTGGCGAAGTTGAGTAATGACGATCGGCAAAGCTGCCACCGTGGTGGAGCGATCGCCCCCACCATCGTGCATCAGCACTATCCCCCCAGGAGAAGCGGAGCTGACGACGTTGTTAACCAGGGTCTCCACGGTGGGACCAGACGCCTCCCGGGCATCGCTCGACCACATCGCTACTACATAATTTTGGCTGTGAGCATAAGCCACTAACCCGTTATCCATGACGCCACCGGGGGGACGAAAAATCTTGCTTTTAGCGCCCGTCAGCTTATACATCAGGTTGTTGGTGTCTCCGATTTCTTTCGCGGCTATGGTGCTATCCACATTATGATAATGGTGGTTCCACGTGTGATTAGCAACAGCATGACCGGCAGCTACTACTCGCTTGGCTTGCTCTGGAAACTGTTGCAGGTGCTGACCGATAAAGAAAAAGGTTCCTTTAACGTCGTTGTCCTGGAGGATTTTCAAGATACTGTCTGTATGATCCTTCCACGGACCGTCATCGAAGGTGAGGGCGATAACTTTCTCTTGGCTCTTCAGGGGCACTTCTTCTATAGTCTTGCCCTGAAATAATTTGGGAGGATTAAAAGTGAAGTTAGCTTCGATTTTCGTCTGTTGGGTGGCCAGTTCCTGGACAAATCCCTCCACCCGCTGTTCTGATGCCATTGCCAGGGGTAATGCCCGTTGTGGCACCTGTTTGAGCTGAAATACAGAGAGGCTTGCCGCCAGAGTGTTGGGGTCAGGCAGCATCTGGTCAATATTCAAGGATTGTACTAGGGTGGCAGAGGCGGCGGTACAGATGGCCGCCACCAGCCCTATGGTGAATTGTTCCTTATACCAGGATGGGTCTATCGTTGCCAAATCCCAACTCCTCTCAATTCAACTGGGGGTTAAAAATTACCTAATTTATCGTGGTAGAGCCTGACAATTCCATCGATCGCCTCGGCGATGGAGAGCCCATCGGTGAGGATTTCAATCGCATCCTCGGCTTGCCGCAACGGGGCGATCGCTCTGTTGCTGTCAATGGCATCTCGCTCTAATATATCTTGCTCAATTTGATTCAAGCTGATATCGCCCAAACCCATCGCTGCCAAGTCTTTGTAGCGTCGCCGCGCCCGTTCTTGCACCGAAGCGGTCAAAAAAATCTTCAGATCTGCATCCGGGAACACGTGGGTGCCGATATCTCGCCCTTCCGCCACCAAACCCCCCCGAATTCCGTAACTTTGCTGTTGAGCTACCAAGGCACTACGCACCTCTGATAATGAGGCAATCGCAGACACCTTGGCTGTTACTTCTGGGGTGCGAATGGCTTGGGTGACTTCCTGACCGGCAATCCAAACTTGTGCCGGAGCCATTAAATCATCACTGGTTTTCAGCAGGATTTCTACTCCGGATATCAGTTCCGCGATCGCCGCTTCATCATCCACGGGGATATCAGCGTCAAGAACCAGCCAAGTGACGGCGCGATACATGGCACCAGTGTCTAAATATAGCAAACCCAACTGGTGCGCCACTTGGCGGGACACCGTAGATTTCCCCGCTCCCGCCGGACCGTCAATGGCGACGATCGGCGCCCGATGCCGCAGGATTATATTATCAATCAACCGGGTAGAACCAATTTTAGCAGCTACGCCCAATAAACCAACCTCCTTGATTTCGGTCAGGGGTGCCAGAGTGACCGGATGCACCAGTTCCACATATTCCACAGATAAAGCGCTGGTTTCCTTCAACTTCTCTGTCACCGCTGTAATGATACCTGGCGCAGTCCGATCGCCCCGCTGAAATACCTCTTTTCCCTGCTGCAAACTCTCATACAACTGGGCTGCTTCTGGCAACTCGGCTGCACTCAGATACTGATTGCGGGAACTCATCGCTAACCCAGACTCCAGACGCACCGTGGCACAAGGCACAATTTGCACTGGGAGATTCAAATCTGTGACTAAGCGCTGGATAATCGCCAATTGCTGGGCATCTTTCTGGCCAAAGTAGGCTCGATCGGGCTGCACCACATTCAGCAGCTTAGTCACAATTGTGGCCACCCCCTCAAAGTGCCCGATGCGAGTTCTCCCACACATCACCGCCGTCATGGACTGGGGCGGCACCACTGCAGTGATATCATTTTCCCCGTCGGCGCCCTTTGGTGTTATGCCCATTTCCTCTGGCGTCGGGGCGAATACTACAGCTACTCCCGCTTCCTCACATAACTCGGCGTCTTCTTCCAGTCGGCGGGGGTACTTGTGAAAATCTTCTCGAGGCCCGAACTGCATGGGATTAACAAAGATGCTGACCACCACAATATCGTTTTCCTCGATCGCCCGCTCCATCAAGGTGAGATGGCCCTCATGCAGAGCCCCCATCGTCGGGACAAGACCTACAGTTTGCTCGTCCTTTCGCCCACGCTCCAAGTAGTGGCGCAAGGCAGCTATTTTGGTAAATACACGCATAATTTCCTTGGTCATTTGTCACTTGTCACTTGTCATTTGTCAAACGACAAGTGACAAACTCTGCTTAGGGGTCTAAAATCTCCACCCGCACTGGAGCGACGCCGGAGCTGACCATCCCGATCGCCTCCGCTGCCCCGACGGATAAATCAATAATCCGTCCGCCGGTGAACGGGCCGCGATCGTTGATTCGCACCATCGTCGAAAGTCCGTTATCCAGATTAGTAACTCGCACCCAAGTGCCAAAAGGCAAAGTCCGATGAGCCGCCGTCATGGCATATTGGTTAAATATCTCACCGCTAGCACTGCGGTTGCCGTGAAAGCCTGGACCATACCAAGAAGCCCAGCCATTTTGGGTGTAACTCACCCTTTGGGGTTGTGGCTCGACCACTTCCGGCTCGGCTGGTTTAACGTCATTCGTAGCCGTCGGTTCTGGCGGTTGTGGTTCCGGTTGATTCGCTATGGCCACCAAAGGAGGGGCTTTACCCAGAAGTCGCCGCAGGCGGTTCGTCACCTGCAGAGCATCTTCTGCCACCTTGTTGGTAGTATCCGCCAACCTGGTTTCTGCATCCACCGCCACCAGTGGTTCCCCATTCACCTCGACCATGTAATCTTGCGTTTCGTCTTTCCATTGCACCCCAATTCCATTCGCATCCACCCCGTCACGATACAGGCGATCGATTTTTGCTGCGAGCGATCGAGCCCGCTCTAACGGCGACCCATCATCCCCTGTACCCAAAAACGTCAATACCGGAATATTCCGCACATAGAGCGTTACCGCCTCCGTGCCCTCTATATTATGGGCATAAAGTTTGGTAATCTCTTCTTCATTCACCCGTTGCTGCCCTTGGCTGATTACCTGCGGTTGACCGCCGCCCTTCTGCCCAGAGGCTCCGGCGGGCGATCGACCCATATTCGTTCCTGCTGGGATTGCCGACTGAGCCAGAATCACCGAAGAACTTGCCTCAGCCTGACTCGAGACTGCCCCCCCCAAAGGAGCCAGTAACAACACAGCCCACAGGCTGCTCCGAAGTAATTGCTTCATAAGTCCGATTCGTAATGACACTCCAAATCGAGAAATAGTCCGCCAGCAATCTGCCCGCCAGTCTATTCCTCATTTCAGCTTTACCTTTAAAATAAGCACTGTAACATATCCATGTCCTTTGTCACTTGCCCTTTGTCACTTGTCAAATGACCAAGGACAAAGGACAAATGACCAATGACAAAAGACAAATACATGGATTACCGACAAGCAGGGGTCAACGTAGAAGCCGGTAGAGCCTTCGTCCGAGGCATCAGCAACCTCGTCGCCGCCACCCACCGTCCCGAAGTTCTCGGCAATTTCGGCGGTTTCAGCGGCTTTTTCCAACTCCCCGAAGGCTACAAACAACCCGTCCTCGTCTCCGGTACTGACGGCGTAGGCACCAAACTCAAACTCGCATTCCAACTCAACCGCCATGACACCTGCGGTATCGACTTAGTAGCCATGTGCGCCAACGATGTACTAACCTCCGGCGCCGAACCCCTCTTCTTTTTAGACTACTTAGCCACCGGCAAACTTGCCCAAGAACAGCTTACCCAAGTCGTAGCAGGAATCGCCAACGGCTGCCAAATCGCCGGATGCAGTCTTTTGGGTGGCGAAACCGCCGAAATGCCCGGTTTCTATCAACCTGGAGAATACGACCTCGCCGGTTTTTGCGTCGGCGTCGCCGAAAAAAGCCAAATCCTCGACGGTTCCCAAGTCCAAACCGGCGATATCGCCATTGGCTTAGCATCCTCCGGCGTCCACAGCAACGGTTTTAGTCTCGTGCGCCACATCATCAGCGAAAACAACATTAGTTTAGACCACACCCCCGAAATCCTCAACGGCGCCAACCTCGGAGAAACCCTCATCACCCCCACCCGCATCTATGTCAAACCCATCCTCCAAGCCATCCGCAACGGCTTAGAAATCCACGGCATGGCTCACATCACCGGCGGCGGTATCCCGGAAAACCTCCCCCGCTGTCTCCCAGAAAACAAATCAATTCACATCAATATCACTAGCTGGCAAATCCCCCCGATTTTTCAATGGCTCGCCACTACTGGCAATGTCACCATCCCGGAAATGTTTAACACTTTCAATATGGGCATCGGTTTCGTCATTTTGGTGCCCCCAAATCAAGCTGAAACCGCCCTGCAATGGTTTAAATCCCAAGATATCCCCGCTTACCAAATTGGGGAAGTCATTGCAGGCAACCAAGAATTAATTGGGATGCCGTAGGGGCGAAGCCTCAAAAGTAGGGTGGGCAGTGCCTTACCTCGTGTTACTGCCTGTGAAGCGGTGATTCGCTAGGGCACTGCCCACCCTACGAACTCGACAAAGGACAAAGGACAAAGGACAAATGACAAAGGACAAATGACAAAAGGTTGCCCCTATTTCAACCTGCCACATTCCCGCGATAAATACTGTCTCCACACCGGAGATAAACCAAACACCACAACATCATCCCGCCGCCTTCTCTCCATCAGCCCCCGCATCCCCAAACTCTGCATCGCCCGCAATAAATCACCCTTATCCCAGTTAGAGTTATTCCCGATTTTCAAACCTTCTATCAACTCCCCAAGTGGCAGTGGCTGAGCAGCTATAGCCAAATTAACCATCACCTGTTTTTCTAAATCGGATAATTGATTAAAATGCCAAAACAAGCTATTTTTTATCTCATCATCCACAAAAATTATATCACATTCCAAAAAATCTCTTACCCGGCCACCAAAAAAATCCTTAATCATTCCTGCCACACCGTTTAACCACCCCGGATGACCGCGATACATATCAATCACATCACCCCATTTATCCTCATCCCCTAAACCTTTATCTCGGAAAATATCCCCCGCCGCCGCACCCAAACCCTCCAACTGCAACCACCGCAACCCAGATTTTTCCCCCTGTAACTGCCAAACCAGTCTCGGTGGCGAGTAACCGAGGATGAGAAAGCAACTTTGATGCGCGCATTCACCTACCCGCCGCCACAACTCCCCATAATTATCCCCTTCTCCCTCACTGTCAATTTCAGAGCCGATATTCAAACCAAAATTATCCCAATTATCGATAACAATCAAACACCGATACTGGCGCAAACATTCCATCAATAGGGATAATTTTTCATCACTACTTTCCGGTAAATCCCTATCAACGCACAGAAATGTCAAGATTTCTGTTAACAGCAAATTCACCGTTTGCCCAAACCGCACCCGCCGCCACATCACCACTTCAAAATTATCTTTTATCTGCTGGAGCGATCGCACCCCTAAAGCGGTTTTTCCCATACCGCTTATCCCCGTTACCGCCACCAAGCGACTCCCCGCCCCAACTATCCAGGCTTTTAATTTATTTAATTCCTCATCACGCCCGGAAAAACTCCCCCCCAAATCAGGCATATTCACCAAATCAGCCCGCAATTGACTAGCAGCATCATTGGGTGACTGTTTGCCGTTTTTCTCCTCATTTGGAGATACCGAGACTGGATGAAAATTATGGGAGCAAAAATTAAATCTATTATTGTCAATTACAGAATCATGGTTAAAACTTAATAAATTTAAGAAAAAATCAGATGATTTTAACCTTTCTATTGTCGCTCTAAAATTAGATTTCCTAACCTCTGACCCTAAATGTTGAGAAAGTTGCTGCCACAATTGAGCGCCCACATCCCGCACATGTCCCTCGCTAACATGGAAGTCCTCAGCAATTTTACCATATCGCTCCCCTACCAAACTTCCCCACAGAATCGCCCGCTGCAAATCGTCCAAATGTTTTCCCGTTTTGGCGAACATCACCTCATCCGCCAATTGCAACAATTCCTCAACGCCCATAATTTTGGTAAATGCCAGGATTTCGCCTATTATACCCGACATTTTCCGACATTTTCCGACATTTTTTGCCAATGGGGGTCCCCCGGGTTCGTAGTAGGGCTTCAGCCCTCCGGAAGTTCGTAGTAGGGCTTCAGCCCTCCTCCAGGTTCGTAGTAGGGCTTCAGCCCTCCGGAGGGTTCGTAGTAGGGCTTCAGCCCTCCGGAGGGTTCGTAGTAGGGCTTCAGCCCTCCGGAGGTTCTTAGCTGGGTCCCCCATCTCCCCCCACAGTCCCAGGACACCAGCCACAATTCTCCGAAAACTGCTATCAAATAGCTACAGGTCGCTTTAATATCTGGGCAACAGCTCCATAGTAAAAGCCTCGGAGGGCATCCAGTTCATGTTCTATGTCTTCTAAATTGCCCAACTTGCTGGTCCATCGTCCATTAGGTAACTGTCTGGTGACATGAGTTGGCTGTCCATCCGCCTCGCCGGGAGGTTTGGTATATATGGCTATTTTTTGAAATCCCGGCTCAAGTTCCAGACTGTCACAAGGCAAATAACCAAGAGTTTGATATGCCTGAATGAAAGCCGATAATGTTAACTCCCTTGGTACTCCATCAGGCCAATACTTCTCTGGGTCTGTGGGATCCCACCACCGATCATCTTCCTCAGCTCCCCAAGCAACGCAATTATAATCTGGGGTGCTGGGGCTAGTGATTTGATAATCACCAGCAGATAAGTGAGGACAATAAGTATGTAGCCAGGATTCGATTCGAGATATCACTAATCTACCTTACCATTGATATCCGTTTTCTTGACCCCACTGGAGCCAAGCAACCGCCATTTGTTTGATTCTACCCCGTTGGGAGGGTTGAATTGGATTGGCACCCGCGATCGTTCTGAGTGCTTCAAACCAGTGATTCGGTCGTTGTTCCAATTCCCGGAGCAGCAAAGGTATCGCCGCCGAACCCATAGCGATTATCTCCTGATAAGCAGGATGGCTGTATTTTTCCGCTCCAAATGACGAACCACCAACAGCTAATTCCCATTCCATAGCCAGAGTCTCAAATCTTTTCTCTATTTCCGCCTGCTTTGACTCAGAAACAGCTTTTATCTGATCTGGATGCTGTTGCAACCAATCTTGGAAATAGTCTCTCATGGACTGCCAACTAATAACTCCATTGAGAGGAGCTTTTTTCCAGGGGTCTTCCTCATGGGTCATATCCCGCAGCTGCGATGCCGAAAACTTACCATAAAACGAATATACTTCATCCAGAAGCGTGCGGGTTTGTCGGTCATAATCAGCAAAATCAACGTTTGACGGGCAATCTATAGGATTATTGCCATATTCTTTGTAAACATCATACAGCTCTGGGATAACCGGTCCATGTTGCCATGCGGCCACCGGTTCGGAAAACAAGGAGTCGCCGTATATAGCCAAATGCAGACCTTGAGCGTAGTAAACCAATTTTTGCAGTTTGAGGTGAGATATCAGGTCTCCCGCATCTTTATTCACTTTTGTGAGAAAATATCTTGCTACCTGGTGACAAGTAATCATAGCCACCTCGATACTGATTGATACATAAGTTTACCTGATTTTATCATATTTTCACTTTCTAGCCTTTCAGGTCAGGGCAGGGCAACCAGAAACCGGGTTTCTGAAACGAGATGTCTCGTACCTATACGAGTATTCTCCAAAAGAAACCCGGTTTCTCAAAGATGCCCTCCCCTACTTCCCCACCTTTTACAACCCAAACTTAACCCAAATTTAACCCAAACTTAACCTAACTCCCGACAGAATCCGACATTTTCCGACTAGCCAATCTCTCATATTACACATAATCTAGTCACGGGTGGCTCTCTAAATACCCAGAGGCAAATCCAATCACCAGGCGGCAAACCAAGCCAGCGTTGGCTGATTTCGTTTGCCCATCCCTATGCAGATATGAGGTAATCTATGGCGATAAATTTATTTGACCCTGGCTTTTATCGCGCTAACAACCCGGACCTAGCCAGCTTGGACGATGCTCAAGCCTTCCAGCACTTTCTGGCATTCGGGGTCAATGAGAGCCGCCGGTTTTCTCCGTATGTTAACCTCAACTTTTATCGGGTCAGTAACCAGGACCTCGGCATCGCCGGGTTAATCTCTAATCGGCAATTATACGACCACCTCACCGGTGTGGGGGTAGCGGAAGGGCGGAATTTTTCCCCAGTTTTTAATGCCAACTTCTATCGAAACGCTAACCCCGACTTGGCTGCAGCGGGTTTAAATAACGAGCAACTGTTTGAACATTTCCGAGCTTTTGGGCTGAATGAGGGACGCCAAGCGGCGGCTAATTTCCAAGCTGGCTTTTACCTCGCCTCTAACCCAGACTTAGCTGCAGCGGGTTTGAACTTCCAGCAAGCGGTTGACCACTATATATTATTCGGTATTACCGAAGGGCGGATCGCCGCTCCCGGGGGGGTGGTGATTCAACCCCCACCACCACCGCCGCCACCAGGGGACCCCTTACCCCCCGATGGTAGCACTCTCAGTTTCGCGAGAGATTTAGGTATCGTCGGTAGCAATCTCAGCTTAAGCGATTCGATCGGACCCACTGACCGCAACGACTATTATCGCTTTACCCTCCCCAGTAACGGCGACTTAACGGTAGCTTTAAGTGATTTGACTGGTGGTACTTGGTTAGAGCTTATTAAGGACCTCAATCTCGATGGTGAAATCGGTGGTGACGAGGAGTTGGTCGGCGGGATCAGCAACATCAACAGGGTTGTGGCCTCTGGCACCTATTTTATTCTACTTTCACAACAATCTACTAATGACAACACTAATTACACCCTGCAATTAGATTTATCCTCTCAACCCAGCAATCTGCCTATAGACCCAGGTAACACTTTGGCCACCGCTCTAGATTTGGGAGTTTTGAGAACCAATACTTTCAGAGATTTTGTAGGGACAACTGACAGCGACGACTATTATCGTTTTACTCTCACCAGTAACAGCGAAGTGTATCTTACGCTTAATTCACTGACTGATTCTCAAACCATTGCATTAGAATTAATTCATGACAAAAACAATAATGGTCAGGTTGATAGTTTGGATGTTATTGATGGAATTCTTGTTAGCCCATACCATATTCAAACAAATGTTAGCCAAAACTTGGTGGCGGGTACTTATTTTATAGAAGTTTCTAATGGGTGGTTAGAGAATGCAAACTATGAATTACAAATAGGAGTAGAATCTGCGGGCGGTCCCCAGAACAGAATGCCAAATACTGACCTGCTGACTAATGGGGGGACGGTTAATCAGGAATTCATCGCCGCAACTGACATAGTGAATGGCGGCTTGGATGATGTGAATATCCCAGTAGTTGATAATTTCACGGCTCCTGTGGCTGTTGGGGTGGGGTCTGAGTTGGGCGATGGTTTTGTCGCCGATGTTTTCGGGACGGGTGCCCAGTCTGGGGATGTGTTTGCTGCCAACTCCCTGGATGCGAATTTTAATTCTGATTTAGTGTTGGTGTAATTTCGGGAAAAATCCCCCCAACCCAACCAAAGGGGGGATTTTTAGATTTGGGCAATATAGCGGTTCTTAGTGAGCAGTAGTAGGGTGGGCAGTGCCTCACCGATAATTCTCTTCATCACCAGTAGCAGTAGGGGCGATTCGCGAATCGCCCCTACACCCTACAGAACTTTTGCTGGGCGCTACAGCTTAGGTTATACTTTTGCTGGGGCGAGGTCAAGGCGTTGCATTGAGGGAGGGCGAAGCAAAAGCGAAGTAGTCCCTCTGTTTTACCGGGAGATCTGGGCGCTTTTGCTTCGCCCCTACAGACAGACGTATTCAAAAAATCGGGATGCTCTCACCCAGTTTCTCGCTGAGGATGCAAGTGAATATATGAACCGTTTACGACGAGATGAAGTGCTGGCAGTCCTCCGACATCATAAGGCGGAGCTGGCGGAACGCTATGGGGTAATATCCCTGGGTGTTTTTGGTTCAGTGGCACGGGATGAAGCGAAAGAAGATAGCGATGTGGATATTGTTATCCAGATGAGTAAGCCGGACTTATTCTTGATGGTTCATATTAAAGAACTGCTGGAAGAAGCCCTCAACTGCCCAGTGGATATCATTCGTTATCGAGAACGCCTCAACCCCAGATTTAAACAGTCGATTGATGTTGAGGCGATTTATGTCTAACTCATTCTGGCATAATTTCGGGAAAAATCCCCCCAACCCAACCAAAGGGGGGATTTTTAGATTTTGTAAAGTTTTGTGAACCAGAAGCATATGGGAGGGGTAAGGTGAAAAAGCGATCGCCCCCAATTCATCCACCCCAAAAGAGCGATCGCGCTGACTTTTTACCTCACAGTTCCCCTTGTAGCTTCCGCATCCACACCTTTAAGCAGATAAATCCGCAACAGATGACCGACGATGGATAATTGCATCGGTAATTTCTGCAAAGCCTTCACCCACTTAGGCTGAGAACCCGCATCGATTTTAGACATTTGCAAATTCATGTCAGAACAGCGATGCAAGCGCTCGAAAAACTCTGGGTTGTCCGTGTCCAGCACCGACGGGAAAGCGCGAGCCGCAGTTTCATTAGTCTTGCGAATCACTTCCTCATCAAAATCTGTGGGGTCGATGCCTAATATCTCATAAAACTTGGAGCGCTCATGCACGGTCATAGTATGGGTAGCAAACACCGTCAGCAGGAAAAAGCGACTCCATAAGCGAGATTGCCAAGTTTGCCAGAGTTGGGGCTGCGATCGCAGCAGCACCTTAAAAATATCCCCGTGGCGGTTTTCATCCTGACACCAGCTTTCAAAGTATTTGAACAACGGATAAAACTGATTTTCAGGATGCTTTTCCAAATGGCGATAAATGATGATGTAACGCCAGTAGCCAATCTTTTCTGACAAATACACCGTGTAAATCACCCACTGGATGGGGAAGAAAGTATAAACCCGATTTTTCGTCAGGTAGCCCAGGTCCATCGTGCAGCCAAAATCTGCCATCGCTTTATTGAGGAATCCCGCATGACGAGCTTCATCCCGTGCCATCAAGTGAAACATTTCCGCTAAAATAGGATTGCGGTCTTTCAGTTTGCGCGATAGCTCTTTAAACAGGAGAAATCCCGAAAATTCCGACACACAAGAGCGCTCCAGGTAATCGATAAATGCCTGTCGCGCCTCTCCGGTAATCTGTTCCCAAGATTGATTAAAAGCCTCATCCCGCGTGAAGTGGTGGCGGTTATAATCGGCGCGCATTTCTGCCAGCATAGCCTCAAACTCAGCCTCCTGCGCTGACAAATCCATCTTGGCAGCCGTGTCAAAGTCTGTGGTGTAAAACCGGGGGGTGAGAATGTTTTCCTTAACGGTCCTCTTGACCGCCGCCACCTCCAAAGTGGGAGAACTAACCATAAAGTCCATTCCTTATAACTCAATAGCTTTCAAGCTATCCTACTGTGCTGAGCTTGTAAAGCCCCCCAAAGCGATCGAGTAGCCGCCCTCCAAACACTACCAGTAGATTTTTACTCAAAAAAATCTCTATATATAGCGTAAAAAGGGATAATTAACCCCCCCAAAAGCGTTTTGTTAAGTTTTAAAAATTTTTCTTGGTTAAATCGCTGCCTAGTTTTACAGTGACAAAACAGGAGCGTGGCAGCGGCGCTGTGGTGAAACCGCCTGCGCCAAGGCACCCAGCCATCTCACACCGCCCATGAAAACGGCCAAACCATCAGCAAACTTAGAGACTAGAGCGAAAACTGAAAAGGCGACGTGATGTAGGGGCGATTCATCGGGTGAAAAATTTTTCGCCCCTACAATATATCTGTTCGATCGCTAAATCAAACCGGGATAACTTGGTTGAATTAGGGCTGAAGCCCTACTCAGAACCGGCATAACCTACCGCTCCCGCAATTTTAACAGGATTTGCGCATGATACTCGCGGGTAATGGGATAAAAGTAGGCGAGAATTAAACCGAGGATTAAAAATCCTGTGGGTAGGGGGCCAATGGCAATTCTAATCGCTAATAAAGCTGATTCCGGTTGTTGGGGGAGGGGGTCGCCGGGAACTCGTTGCACAAATCCGGCAAACTCTAGGGCAACTCCCACTAAAAACAGCCCGACGGCTAACCCAATTTTCTGCAATAATACCATAAAAGCGTAGAAAATACCTTCCCGCCGCTGGCCGGTGTTCAGCTCATCTAAATCGATAGTATCAGGCACCATTGACCAGGGCACAAGGTAGGCGGTGGCGACACCAAAACCGGCCATAATCGCTAAAATATACATGAGGGGTACTTGGTCTGGTTGCAGCAGGAATAAACCGGCTTGGGCGATAATCCACAGGCTCATACCCATAAAGTAAACGGCTTTTTTGCCAACCCGTTTACTAACGGCACTCCAGAGAAAAAGGGCGGGTAAGGCGGTTCCTTGGACGGCAATAGCTACTTGAGGATAGCTGTTTTCTGGCAGTCCCATATAGTTAACGGCAAAGTATGGGATAATCGAAGCAGTGATTTGCAGGGATAGCCAAGAACAGAGATAAATCCCAATGACGTAGAGAAAGGGACGATTGCGTAAAACAATCTGAAATTGCTCGATAAAAGATAGGTTGTCGCCGGGATGGTTGGCGTTGACGGGGTGCAGTCGCTGCATGATGGCGATGCGCTGCCGGGTGCCGAAAAAGCACCAATAAAATGGTAATATGGAAATAATGGCGCAGATGCCGCCTAAAACCAGATATTGTTGGGCGGGGTCGGTAATCTTGGCGAAGATAATTTGTGCTAAGATGAGGGAGCCGATACTACCGCCAATGGAGAAGGCAAAGCGAAAGCTGTTGAGGCTGGTTCGCTCATTATAATCTTGGGTTAGTTCGGGAGTGAGGGCGGAATAGGGTAAATTAACACAGGTGTAAACCGTGTTAAACAGCAGGGCGATAATGGCATAATAGCCGAATAACACCCACTGAGTGAAGGGGGGAACTATCCAGTATAAAAAGAAAATGATGCCAAAGGGAACTGCCCCAAAAATTATCCAGGGATAGCGGCGTCCCCACCGCGATCGGGTATTATCGCTGAGCCAACCGATAATCGGGTCATTGATAGCATCCCAGATTTTGCCAATCATCAACACGCTGCCCGCCAAACCCGCTGGCAAACCGGCGACGTTGGTAAAGAAAAACAGCAGAAAAAATACGCTAAGATTAGCCGTGATGGCGGTGCCCAAGTCCCCGGCTCCGAACGCCAGTTTGGTGGCGAAGTTCAGGGGGGGAACAATGATGGCCTCTGGCGGAGTCTGATTAGGAGATTCATTCATGGTATTTTGGTTATGGATGGAAAAAATTATCGAACCCGTAGGGTGGGCAGGGCTCAAAATACAGTTTCCTGATTGATAATAGATTTATCACAGGCAATGCCCACCGCACAGATTTATAGCTCTGATTTATAATAGATGTTTCAATCCCAGCAACGGGATTGATGGGATAACTCTATTGTGATATTGATGGGGATTGACCGATGCCAGACATTTACACCTCTTGGCCAGAGTACCACGAAAAAATCGAGAAGCTGGCGGCGCAAATTTATCATTCCGGGTGGGAGTTTAACCAGATTGTCTGTTTGGCTCGGGGTGGACTGCGGGTGGGGGATTTGCTGTCGCGGATTTATGACCTACCTTTGGCAATTTTGGCGGTGTCGTCTTATGGCGGTTCGGGATTCACTGTGCGGGGTAAGATTACTTTAGCATCCCATTTGACGATGACGGCGGCGCGGTTGGGGAGTCGGGTGTTGCTGGTGGACGATTTGGTGGACTCGGGGGTTTCCCTGGTGGAGGCGACTAAGTGGCTGCAAAACCGTTATGGTGATGATATTGAGGAATTGCGCACGGCGGTTTTGTGGTATAAGGCTTGTTCAAGGGTGCAACCGGATTACTATGTGGATTTTCTGGCGGATAATCCGTGGATTCATCAGCCATTTGAGCGGTATGAGCAATTGAGTCCGGAACAGTTGGCGGCGGTGTATGAGCCGGTGCGTCTAAAATCATAAATAAATGATTGATGTTGAGCTGCAGGAGTGAGTCCCTTGGATAAGGCTGGTTTGTCGGAAAAACCGTCTAGTCGGTTGAGCAGGATGGGAGGGGATATCCCGGAAGCGGTGCGGGATGTGGCACCTGGTAAGGTGGGTAGGGGCAATTCCTCCGTGGTTGCGTCCTCCAAGATGATGGGTATGATTGGGGGGTTGGTGGGAGTGGGGGCGATCGCTCTCGGTTCTGGGGTGTGGCTGGCTTCTCAACCTCCCCAAGTAGCGGTGACGGGGGAACCGACGGTGACGCCATCTCCGGCAAATTCTACCCCCACGGCGGCTCCGACGGCGACTCCGGTAGAGAATGCGATCGCCGAAGCGTCTTTGCTGGGACACTTGCCTTATGATGAGGCTCCACCGGAAGAGCTGCAAGCAGTCAGCGGTGGGATTATGATGCGCCAAAAAGCGGCGGAGGCTTTTTTGCAAATGCAGGAAGCGGCTAGAGCAGAAGGGGTTAATTTAGCGCTGATTTCGGGATTTAGAAATCAAAAAGACCAAGAGCATTTGTTTTTTGATGTGAAAGCCGAACGGGCACAGGTGGCGACCCAAAGGGCGGAAGTGAGCGCGCCTCCGGGGTATAGTGAACATCACACGGGTTATGCGATGGATGTGGGGGATGGGGATGTGCCCGCTACCGATTTGAGTGTGGATTTTGAAAATACGCGGGCTTTTAAATGGATGCAGGCAAATGCAGCTCGTTATAGTTTTGAGTTGTCTTTTCCTAAGAATAATCCCCAAGGTGTGAGTTATGAGCCCTGGCATTGGCGATTTGTGGGCGATCGGCATAGTCTCGAAACCTTCTACAAAGCCCGCACCTTCAAACGATCGCCCAGCCAACCAGTTTCTGAGCCGGTTTCTAACCCCAATTCAGTGTTACCACCCAACCCATCACCAAACCCGCAACCCAACCCATGAATCAAACCTCTCTCAACCTCATCGCCATCACGGTTTTTGCTATCACCCTTTCTGCCCTAGTTGGTCCAGCATTTAATTTACCACCCACCGTCCCCGCCGGTATCACCTTTATCCTATTGGGACTCGCCACCGCCGATACCCTCGCATGGCAAAATCAAGGCATCACCTTACTCCTTGACTGGTTCGCCCAGAAATCACCCGAACAGCAAAAACGCATCCTCCACCATGAAGCAGGGCACTTTTTTGTGGCCTACAAACTAGGAATTCCCATCACTGGTTATGCTCTCAATGCTTGGGAAGCCTTTAAACAAGGTCAATCTGCCCGAGGTGGCGTGCGGTTTGACGATACGGAATTAGCCGCCGAACTGCAACAGGGAAAAATCAGCCAACAACTTTTAGACAGATATTGTACTATGTGGATGGGAGGTATTGCCGCCGAAATGTTAGTTTATAATGATACGGAAGGTGGCGCCGAAGACCGACAGAAACTCCGAGGCGTTTTAAGCCCTATTTTGCGCAATCCTCAGCAAGTAGAAACCAAAGAGCGCTGGGCTTATTTACAGGCCAGGAGTTTGATAGAAAATAATCAAAACTCATATGAATGTTTAATGGCATCAATGGCCAAAAGAGCCCCTATAGATGAATGTTACGCGGCGATAGAACGTGAGGTTTGAATCCAGAAACCGGGTTTCTGCCCAAGATTTTGTTTTGGCAAGCAACCAAGATTTGATGAAGAAACCCGGTTTCTGTAACTTTCCCATCTAAGCAGATATCCTCTGGACAAATTCCCCATGTTCCGGGCGATTAATCCCCAACTGCACCGCCGCCAAAACCGCCCCTAAATTCCCCTGGAGTAAAGCCGGTACATCTAACCATAAACCGGGAAACACCACACTGCGAATAATTCCTTGCTCGTCCGGTTCCATCTGGATATATTCCCCCTCTGATAAGCGGAACCACAAGAGGCGATTTTCATACATTTCCCACACAATATATTCTAGCACGCCATTGCGACGGTAAGCATTTTTTTTCTGATGTAAATCATAAGCAGCCGTGCTGGCGGCAATTTCGGCAATTAATTCTGGTGCCCCTTCAATATAATCATCATTACTGATAGAAGAACTGCCCCCCTTGTCCAAGCGTAACACGGCATCTGGTTGCGGTTCATTATCCAAATCTAGCCGCACTGTGGGATTATCACCCGCTTCTACTCCGGAAGTACCTGCACAGTAAACCCCCAACCAAGTATTAAACAGCAAGTGGGGTTTAGCATGGCTGCGAAAACGTAAAGGAGACGGCATATAAACAACTCCTTCGATAAGTTCAGCTTTTTTCACATGGGGCATGGCGTGATATCTGCGCTCGAATTCATACCGGTTTAAAAAATCCCCATTATCCAAAGGAGGTATGTCTTTGGGCGTCCCTGGCAATTGATGGGTTAATGATTCAGCTAATGTCATAAGATTTGTTTTTATGGTGGTTGAGTTATATTATAACAAAAACAATTCGTTAACGTATCGTTTTCATACAGGGTTGAATTACGGGTTTTTCACCCACGGGGCAGGGCACGGCGTGATTAAGATATGGGTTAAACGAGAAATCTTAATGATGCCGTGCCCCTACGGATGATAATTTGAGTGAATGGGCACGGCGTGATTAAGATATGTGGGTCAATGTGTCATCAGGAAATTGCTGGTTGTAATTGACAGAGCATGAGACCAAACCACTGATTTGGGTCTGTCCAGATGCGCACGGTAGCTAAGCCGTGAGATTGCCATAAATAATCGCTCATTTCCTGTAAATCAAATTTGCGGGAGATTTCGGTCATCATGGTTTCTCCCTCTTGAAATTCTACGGTTAAATTGAGGGATTTTAGGGTGACGGTGCAGCTCTCTAAACATCGTAGGTGCATTTCAATCTGGCGCTGTTCTAAGTTGTAAAATGATACATGGGCAAATTTATTTAAATCAAAGTTGCCGTTAAAGCGCCAGTTGAGATGCTGTAAGCAGTTGAGATTGAAGGCGGCTGTTACCCCTTGGGCATCATTATAAGCTGGTTCGAGAATTTCGGTGGGTTTGTGTAAATCTATGCCGAGGAGAAAATATTCAGTGGGATGGAGGGCGTTGGTGATTTCTGAGAAAAATATATCGCATTCGGCGGGATTTAAATTGCCCAAGCTGCTGCCCAAAAAGCAAATCATCCTTTCTGATAGCTGTGGGGGTGGGAGTTGGGCGAGTGCCTGTTCATAAGTCCCCACCAAACCGTAAATTGAGAGGGTGGGATAATCGGCGAGGAGTTGTTTAGCGCTGGCTTCGAGCATCCCGCCGCTCACGTCAATGGGGAGGTAGCGCAGAGGCAAACCTTGGGCCATGCGAGCATCTAAAAGGATGCGGGTTTTGGTGGAGCTACCGCTACCTAATTCGACGATTTCGCAATCTCCAGTTATTTGGGCGATTTCACCGGCACAATCACGCAAAATCGATGCTTCGGTGCGGGTAGGATAATATTCGGGTAAGTCGCAAATTTCCTCGAATAGGTGGGAGCCGCGATCGTCATAGAAATAATGCGGCGGTAGGGATTTGGGTGTTTGACTCAAACCAAAGATAACATCCGAGCCATCGTCATTGTCGCCGATCGCCTCGGCGTCGATTTGCCGCAACTGCTCAATCCAGAGGCGGTGGGCAGGAGAAATGTTCTGGCTGGGAGCAACAGCGGCTAAATCCGTCAGTTCAGACAGTCTTGAGAATTTCATTAAACCTGGATGGAAAGGGCAATTTCGGGGGTCGGTTGGGTGGGATCGAGCCCACCCTACTAGATGATTATTGTCTCACTAGATGGCAGTTGCTCCCTAAGAACTAGCACAGCGAAACCCGGCGAAAATTTCCCTCACCCAGGGTTGATACCAATTTCGCCAGGTGGAGCGACTGGCTGGGGGAAGGGTAGCCCAACTGCTCCCCCGCAAGACTCGATGTTGACCATCAAAATAAGTTTGGGAATATCCAGGATAAGGATATGCTTGAAATCCGCTGTAACCTTCAAACCAGGTATCTGTCCATTGCCAGACATTTCCCAAGAGGTCTTCACATCCCCAAATACTAGCTGTTTCTGGATGAGTGCCAATTGGTTGTAAACCCAATTCTCCTTGGAGAATGCTAACGCCAGGGAGCCCAGATGGGTGCCTTGGTGACACACCGGGGGCAGTTAGAGCCGCTTTTTCCCATTCCGCTTCCGTGGGGAGGCGTTTGCCCACAAATTTGGCGTAGGCTTCGGCTTCGTAGTAGCTGACGCCACACACAGGATAGTTATCTTTGGTGGGGTCTTCTGACCAGTACAGGGGTTGACTGACGGCGGCGGTTTGTTGCCATTCCCATCCTTCTTGAGACCAATACTGGGACTGGGTATATCCGCCAGCGGCGATAAATTCTCGGTATTGGGCGCGGGTAACGGGATATTTATCGATGAAATAGGTGTGGAGGTAGCGGCGGTGAGCTGGTCGCTCGTTGTCTATGGCGGGGATGCCATCCCATCCCATCTGGAATTCTCCGGCGGGTATTTCGAGCATTTCCGGTTCTGTTTGTAGTTGGGCTTTAGCCCCTTTGGAATTTCCCCCCTCTATCCCCCAACCCCTTTCTCCCACAAGGGGAGAAAGGGGAGCCGGAGCATTTCCCCCCTCTATCCCCCAACCCCTTTCTCCCACAAGGGGAGAAAGGGGAGCCGGAGTATTTTCCCCCTCTATCCCCCAACCCCTTTCTCCCACAAGGGGAGAAAGGGGAGCCGGAGTATTTTCCCCCTCTATCCCCCAACCCCTTTCTCCCACAAGGGGAGAAAGGGGAGCCGGAGCATTTCCCCCCCCTCCCCCGCCTTGGGGGAGGGGGGCAGGGGGGTGAGGGGCTGCTGCTCCTATAGCTAAAACCAGGGCGATCGTCTCGGCGTGTTGGCATTCATGCTGGATGATAAAATGCCACAGGCGTTCCTGCTCTTCTATGGGGGCGATTTGCAAATAATCCCAGACTTTGACCCGGATTTTTTCTAGGTATTGGCAAACTTCGCCTAAAGATGGGAGGTTTACTCGCAGGTATTTGGGTAAACCGGCTTGGGAAAATAATTGGTGATATTCGGGGGTGTTGGGGGCGTCACCTTTGAGATGCTGGAGTAACCAGAGAGCTTCGGTGTAACCAATGTGACCGAGATGCCAGCCTATGGGGCTAAAATCAGGGTGGAATTGACGGCGGAAACTGTCATCGCTGATACCTTCAAATAGTTGCAGAGTATGAGCGCGAATGGTGGTGAGACTCCCAGCAATGGTGTCTCTAGAGGTTCTGGATATTGATATCAAGGTTAGCTCCTACGGTACTGATGCTGCTTTCCGGGAAGGAGTGCCAGTCGGCGGCGAATAGGGGTTCGGAGGCGATAATAATAGCGCCGGGAAAGGTGGGGTCATCCCGCAACCAGTATAAGGAGGGAGCGGGAGCGGTGGTGGCGAAGCGGGAAGCTACTAACTGGGTTCCGTCGCTGAGGATCAGGTTAGCGGCGATGCGGACTTGGTAGTTATTGGCGAGTTCGGAGAGGGTGGTAAGGGTGGTATGGAGAGCTGCGGTGAGATTGCCACTGGTCTGATAGTTGTCTAGAACCAGGGCGATGATATACTCGGAATCGGTGGTGCCCCCGATGCGGGCTTCGGTGGTGTGGGTGAGCCGATCGCGCATTTCTCGCCCCACAGACGATCGGAACTTCTCAATAAACCCATTGTGAACCCCCAGAATTTGCCCCCAACCAAAAGGCGGGCAGTTACTCAGGTCCACCGCTTGACCCGCCGTAGCACTACGGATGCTCGCCAAAATGCAGCCCGATTCTACATAGCGGCTCAAATGAGGTAAATTGATATCACTCCAGATCGGCAGAGTGTTTTTATAGATAAAAGGCTCAGTTTCCCGCTTCTGGTGATACCACCCCAAGCCAAAACCATCCGCATTTACCACCCCCGAGGTCATTTCCCGAGGTTGGTAGCTCTGGACAATGAGCGAATGTTCTGGTTTATACAGCAGTTGCTCTGCTGATATCGGCGATCCTAAATAGCCAAGTACACGACACATCAGTTTGTTTTTCAGAGAATATAATTGGTTCCTAGGTGGGCTTTAGCCCTCAGAGGTTCGTAGTTTGGCTTTAGCCCTCATCGGTTCTTAGTAGGGCTTCAGCCCAATCAAATTCATATTCTATATCACTTTATCCCAATTTTTTCCCAAAATGAAATATATCTGGATATTTGGATTTGGCGGCGTCTTTTTTTTAACTCTGGGCATAATTTTGGGTGAAAAGGGCTGGCTGTTTTGGTGGCCAGGGGTTAGTTTACTGACCCTAGCGGCGGCTTACCTGAAACTAGACGCCAAAGTTTTCGGGAAAAGCGACAGCGGCCAAATATCGGTCATTTCCGTTGTCTTTTTTCTCCCTTACTTGCTAATTTATTGGTTAATTTGGCATTTTCAAAGAATATTTGCCGGAGAAGAATGCTCTAATGAAATTGTCCCAGGTCTTTGGGTAGGACGCCGTGCTTATGCAGACGAATTGCCCGACAATATCAATTTAATCGTAGATTTAACAGCAGAATTTAATGAGCCCCTAGATGTCATACGCAAAGGCAAAAATTATATTTGTTTGCCCACCTTAGATGCTTCAGTACCTAGTGAGGCGGAATTGCGAGAATTGGTGACAAAATTGGTCAATTGGGAAGGCAATATTTATATTCATTGTGCCATAGGACATGGCCGGTCAGCGATGGTCGCCGGGGCAGTTTTGGTAGCGCGGGGACTCGCGGAAAATGGAGAAGTAGCAGAGGCGATGATGAAAAAAGCCCGTCCTTGGGTGAAACTTAATTCCTTGCAGCGCGATTTAGTGGAAAAAGTGGGTCAGAAACCAGATTTATCGGCTGGGTAAACCCATCAAATTAATCAGGGGGATGGATTCCCGCCTTCCTACAGCCTGCCCCCGCGAAGGCGGGGGGGGGGATGGCATTTGGGGGGGGGATGGCATTTGTGGGGGATGGCATATGAATGGACTACAGACCAACTAAGAACCAGTCCCCATTGCTACTGAACTCGCTGCATCAAACTTGCCCCATAGTCAACGCAATCGAGATTTTGTGCTTGACATAAATCGCGGAATTTAGTATAATACTCTAAGGCTTGTTGCGGCTGATTTTGATAATAGTAATTGACAAACAAACCCAAAACCCGATAACCGTTAGCATAATCAGGATATTGCTCAATCACTTGGCGATATATGGCTTCAGCCTCTTTGATACTTCCATCATCTTTAAAAGCATCTCCCTCCAGGATTAAAGCAGCAGCAGCAGGATTGACATTAGCAAATTCTTGGGCAGATAAACCAGAGGGGAAAGCCAGGAAAGTCCAACTGAAGCCCAGAACAGTTAATCGTAAAATTGAAATTTTTTTTCTCATCACCAACACCAGGTAAATCTAAAAGCAAAAATCTTGCACAGATTGCCAAATCGTGGGCATAACATCTCCGAGGGAGTGGTCACTAGCTGTTTCCAGAAGCTGCACCCAAGGACGGTGAGCGGCAAAGTTGCGGCTCGCTTGAATCGGGATAACTTCATCATTGATACCGTGGATAATCAGGGTGGGGATATTTCTGGTTAACTCCACCTCTGGATATTGTGCCACATCTTGGACAAATTGATAATGTAGGGGAATTTCCCGATTTTCGGCGTAATGATAAATTGGGAAAAATCCTTGATTTTGCCACTTTTCTCGTTGGGAGGGGCTGAAAGTGGGCAACCAATGGGTGAGAAATTCAAAAGCCGGAGCGAGCAACACAATGCGGTTGATTTGGAAGTGCTTTTGCGCTAACCAAGCGGCGGTTAAACCACCAAAACTGGAGCCGATGAGGGTGACTGGTTGGGGTGGGGGTGGGAAGAGGGCAGCTACTTGCTGGAGCTGACGGGTAAGGGTGAGGTGGGTAAAGTCACCACAGTTAAGGTCAGGAATGGTTAAATGGAGATTAGCTGTGGTGAAACATTGGTGGAGGTAGCGGGCTTTTGCCCCCGCTGGGCCGGAAGCGAACCCGTGGAGGTAGATGTATTTGGGGCTGATGTGATCCATTGGGGCAATTTGCTCGGTAGTTGATGTCAGCTATCATATCAAATCGGGCTAATTGCTATGGGCAGGAGGCATAAAATAAAGAGACCAGATATTGCTGGTCTCTGTGGATTAATTAGGGTTTATTTTGGCCTGAGAATGGGAAAGTTAAAAACCATCTTCTTGGCCTGGGCCGCCCATATTTCCCTGGGACCCGCGCCCGCCGCCTGGGCCACGCTGCTGCATGAGTTGCGCCCACTGGCGGCGTTGTTCGGCGGTGAGGACGCGGCGAATTTCCATCATTTGGTTGAAGTGAAGTTCGGCCATTTTTTGGTGCAGTTGGGTCATTTTGTTATGCTGGTTGCGCAAGTCTCCCTCGGAGGCGTCGGAGGCGAGGAGGTTTCCCATCTGCTCTCGGGTTTGCTGCATTTGCTCCATTTGGGTCTGAAATTGGCTTTGGTACTGGGTGCGAATGTTTTCGATTTGCTGGAGTTGCTCTTGGCTGAGGTTGAGCTGTTGCAGGAGCCGATCGCCCCCCATTCCGCCCCCCATTCCGCCCCCATGTCCGCCCCCCGGTCCGCCAGGACGGCCCATCCCAGAGCCATTCCCCCGGTTCCCCTGACCACCTCCCTGGTTCCCGGGGCGTTCCGGACGCTGAGCTACAGTTTGCTCCCTTTGCTCTAGGCGATCGGGAGCGGCGGAGACAGCAGTACCGCTAAAAGCCACCAACAAAACTGCTAAAGCACTAAGGCGACGCATAAACATAAAACTAATTTCCTTCTGTAGGACGATATGATGAGCAATCAGAAATCAAGGGGGGGGGAAAGTTGCGGGGAGAGTTTCTTCTGGGTACAGCAACCCATCCCAAGAACTTTCTAAAAACGCTTCTAGTCTGGCTAGTTCCGCCGCAGTGGGTGGAGTTGCAGGGGGGCGAGCCGCAAATTTCTGCTGCCAAGTATATCCAGCCGCCGCCAGGAGCAACCCAGCCACCACAGCGCTCTCCAGCAACCGCCACCGGCGGCGGGGTGTGAGCGGTTGTGCGGTGACAGCGGCGAAGATCCGTTCCTCCAGCTCCGGGGAGGCTGTTGGTGCTTCCGGACAGTGGCGGCGAAGAAATGCCCCCAAGCGTTCTTCATCTTTTGGCACTTGCTGACTCATAACTCGACTCCCTCCTCTTGCAAAAATTGCCGCATTCCCTTGCGGGCGTGGAACAGACGTGATTTTACCGTACCTTCGGGTATTCCTAAGATAGCTGCCACTTCCTTTTGGGGCATATCCTGCAAGTCATGGAGTACCAACACGCTGCGGTGTTCTAGACTGAGCCGAGCCAGTCCCCGCTTTACCATGTCTTGATAGTGCAGCTCTTGGAGAGCCTGCTCTGAGTTAGTACCCGACTCGGTGGGGGACTGATGTGAGCTGGTTTGCGCCTGGAGACTGCGCTCCCGCGCAAAAGCCTGCCGCTGGTTTTTCGCCACATTCCAAGCGATGCGGTAGAGCCAGGTGGAAAATAGCTCTGGTTGCTTTAGTTTGGGCAACCCTTTCCACGCTCTGATAAACACTTCTTGTACTAAGTCATCCAGGACGGCTGCACCGCACAACTGGTAAAGACTAGACCGGACTTTGTTTTGGTATCGCTGGTAAAGCTCGCGAAATTTGTCACTGTTGCCCCGTAAGCACTCTCGGACTAGGTTGGCGTCCGAAGGCTGGGGACTAGATGCTTCGGCAGGCAGAGTTAACACCTGTTTCCCTCACCGACGATCGGATTTCTGAGGGTTTAGACCAGGGGGTAATCAGAAAGGTTCAATTAGTTAGCGCGTCAAGTTTTCCCCTAGGGGCAAAACCGGCTGAGGCAATGCGCTGGAAGTCCGAGGGGGGTTTTGACTATCTCTGGGGCGATCGGAGATGAAGCTGATTTCTAAGCCCAAACGCATCTGAGCGTGACGCCATTCTCTCCCTGGTTCTAGCAGCTCGACGGCGGGAAAGCCCAACCGCGTGGGCACTAGGAAATCGGTAGTTTCCACACAAGCGGTTTGTAATTCCTGCTTTAATTCCCGCAAAATCGCTCCCACTTGGCGGGGTTCGCGGCAAACTAGGTTATTGTCGGATTGAATCACTGCAGTATCCGTGAGCAACCAGTTTGGGGGTTGTTTGGTTTTGCAGTCGATTTCTATATACTTATCCTCGCTGTCGCCCACAGAGTGTGACGCTTTGAGGCTGACAATTGCTAGGAGGCGAATCGTCCCCTGCTCCCATCCCCCGGCGGGCTGAATTGCTCTCGCTTTGGTGCCTTCCACCAAACAGTTGACATCATAGGATATCCGGGTGACGGCCCAGAGCATGATGGCTAGCAGCTCTTCAAAGATGAAGGTTTGGCGGTAAAACTTGTGTTCTGGCAGTTTGACTAGGGTTTCGCTGAACAAAATCGGGGTTTGGGCGGCGAATTGAGGTTCGTTCATCGGGGAAAGCATTCTGGGATTTATAAAAAGATACCATTACCCTCTGATGTGGGATGAGGGGGTGGCGGGTGGTGCAGAAACCGGGTTTCTCAGGGAAAAATCTGGAAAAACCCGGTAGTTAGCAGTTTAGGGGTTTTCCGCACGCATCCGCCGGATTTCGTCCAGGGATAGGTCAGGGTTGACGCCTGATGGCTGGGGATAGGATGCTGGGGGTGTCTGTGGCTGGGGTGGGGTGTCGGGGCAAAATTCTAGGCTGATTCTGACTTTGCCTGTTTGCCAGTTTTTGTAGGGAACGAGGATTTCGCACTCGACGCCGCTGCCAAATAGCTGGTTAACGGCGGCTTCGTTGTCCGTCGCCTCCCCCAAAAACTTCTGTTTGAGGGCGGCTGCTAGTTCGCTGACTTTGAAGGTACTGTGTGCGATCGGCATGGTATCCTCAGCCTGTTTCAGGGAAACTACTTCGCCGCCATTGAGGGGCTGGAATTGCTCTGCCATAGAATATCTCCATTTAGCCTGATGCTAGTCCCTATTTTCCGCCAAATCTTCTAGTTTTGGTTGAGCTGTGGTGGAATTTCATCTAGAGCGGCGGTTTCTGGGGTTGCTCCCTGCTCTGGTGGGGGCGTTTCCGTCTCTTTTGGGATTGACCAATTCCTAGAGCAGGCAAAGGTTTGGCAGTGGGCTTGTTTTGTGGGCGTTCTGTGGGGTCAGCCAAGGTAAATCGCCCTCACAACGAGATTTTTTTTATATCCTAGAATCAAAGGGCTTTTCCAGGTGAAAATTTATGACAGAAACTTTACTGGCAACTGAATTGACGCCGTTAGTGCTGCAAATGTCTCCCGCGATTGAAATGACGGACGAGCAATTTTTTGCTTTCTGTCAGCAAAATCGGGATTACCGGATCGATCGCACCGCCACAGGAGAAATTACCATTATGTCACCCACAGGTTCAGAAACCGGAAACCGCAACTGGAAATTGATTCAACAACTGGCGAACTGGACAGACAAAGACGGAACCGGTATCGGGTTTGATTCCTCCGCTGGTTTCACCCTCCCCAACGGCGCGATTAAATCCTCTGATGCGGCTTGGGTAAAACTGGACAAGTGGAACCGCCTTACTCCAGAACAGCAGCAAAAATTTGCCCCCATTTGTCCAGATTTTGTGGTAGAGTTGCGTTCTCCGAGCGACAAACTACAACCCCTGAAAGACAAATTGCAAGAATATCTCGATAATGGCGTGTCTCTGGGTTGGCTAATCGATAGAAAAACCCGCCAAGTTTATATTTATCGAGCCAATACCGCAGTAGAATGTTTAGATAACCCCCCCACTCTCAGCGGCGAATCTCTTTTACCCGGTTTAGTGCTAGACTTATCCAGTATTTGGTAATCCAGCGCTTAGCCATTCCTTCAAATACAGATTTATCCCATCATAATTATAGTCAATTCAATTAAGAATGAGAATGTTTTTTGGTTTACCCCCCGAAGACAGCCCTCACCCCCGACCCCTCTCCCAGGGAGGGAGAGGGGAGACGAGAACACGAGGACATCCCGGTCTTACTCCCCTTTCTCCCCTTTTGGGAGAAAGGGGTTGGGGGATAGAGGGCAACGATCT
Source organism: Oscillatoriaceae cyanobacterium M33_DOE_052 (assembly GCA_015296065.1). GTDB lineage: Bacteria > Cyanobacteriota > Cyanobacteriia > Cyanobacteriales > Laspinemataceae > Koinonema. The sequence continues at coordinate 28,924 of DVDU01000253.1, forward strand.
GTCTCTAGTGTCTCATTCTTAATTGAAATCACTATATACAAGAATCTGCTGCCAAGGATAGGCACCCCCACCCCCTACAAATCAAAACCCGTAATATCACCCTGACAAACCCAAGCCCCCCAATAAAATGGGTGGGATAAAGGGGTGTCATCCTCTTGACAAACCGGATTATTTTGTGCTAATAAATTAGCCAGTATTTCCTGACCCAAATCAAACTGGCGCAACTCAGCCACAGTGACATTGCGCAAGTAATTTTGGGCTTTGGCTAAGGCATCCGCCCGCCCTAAACCCTGGCGCAAATTGTCAAAAAACCGATTCATTAATAGAGCAGTGGCTTTATCGTCAACTGACCACAAACTCATCAACAAAGTTTTGGAACCAGCGAAGGGAAAAGCGCGGCGCAACCCAAACACCCCCTCCCCAATTTTCACATCACCAATGCCAGTTTCGCAAGCCGATAAAACCGTCAGTTCATTTGCCCACAAGTCCAATGCTGCCACATCTTGGGCAAACACAAGACCTTTACCCGCTTCTGGCGGTAGTGGTTGCTTGAAAAGGCTAGTATTAGCACCGGCGAGGGCCAGTCCAGAACGCATCATCGGTTCGGTTCCTGACTTCCGAGGGGAAGTGATTAGCTCACGATTTCCAAAGGTTGGTTGGGGAAGATTTCGCGATTCCGCCCAGAAAACCCCGTGAGTAGCAATCAACAAAATGCGCGGACAATTGCCGTTTGTCAGGCGAGGTTCTACCGCTTCCGCATCCAGATATGGCTGAACTCCCAGTTTTTTCGCCACCGCCTCACCCAAATACCGCGTCCCGGGGGCGCGTTTAAACGGTTTCCCTTCCAAAGTGCTGAGAATTTGCCCCATTGTCCCTTCCAAATGGGTATCCTTGGCAATGTCCACCGGACTAGAAACTAATCCTAAATCAAAATCCGGGTCAGCCACCACCAGCGGCGCAGCAGCGGGACGGTTCGGCTGCACTTTGGAGCGGAGAACATCCCGCCCCGCACTCAGGTAACTGATATTGTATTCATCCATCAGCAGCTTTTCGCCCTTATCGTCACTGGGGAGGAGTTGGAACGGCAATAAGTTCAAATCCCCATCAGGAGAGATGCGGAGGGATTGGCAATCCGTAATTGCAGGGCGAATTTGGTCAAAAATCGCTTGCCGCAGGGGGACGCCAGTAGTAGCATCATATTGCAGGAACGGCGAGGCGGTTTCGGCTTCGTCACCCCACATATTCAGCCGGTTTCCCAAATTATCGCCATCAAGAGACGCGGACTGGCGAAACACCTTAATCAGCTTATCTATGGGTTCCGCAGCCCCCAAGTCTATCATCCGCACCGCATCCGGCGACTGCGCGGGCAACACAAACGCTATGTAGCGCCCTGGTTGCCATTCCCCGCCTTTGGGGGCAGTGAAATCATACACATCAAAGCAGACAAATTCCAGCAGAGTAGTGCCTGCGGGCAATTCCAGAGCCACCGCTTGACGAGAAGCCAGTTGCTTTTGCAGTTGAATTTCCGGGACTTGGGCGGCGAGTTGCCGCTCTAAATTGTCATATTCTCCCTGTAAGCGAACCAGTCGGTCTCTCATCGCGGCGAGCTGCTCCGGTTCCGGCTGGGAGTGGTAAATCTTGATAATTTGGTTGCTCAGGTCACGCAGTTGCTGGAACTGCGGCATCAGGTGGGGATACCTGCCGCTGTGGACCGCCTCCGAGAAAGCCGCTTGAGCCGCAGCCGATAAGGCTTTGCGTTTAAACACCACATCCAGAGCAGTTTGCACTGCAGCGGGAGAATCCTGCAGGTGGTTCAACACCAGGGAGAGCAGCCGATAGAAGGTATCTCGATTTCTTTCCAGGTGGGCAAGGCGCTCTCGCTCAGAACTGAAGCCAAACACCCGCCTGATTATCTTATCCTCCACTTCCGTGGCTTGTTTCATCAGCTCCAGGGCTTCCGTGGGGCGATTTGTCTGCACCAGTAATATCGCCAAATTTTCGAGGCTAGTGGCGATATCGGGGTGGTCGCCTTGAAACAGGCGCTTTCTCATCGCCAAGGCTTCCTCATACAGGGGTTCGGCTTCCTCATAGCGCCCTTGGTTACGGTAGAGTTCTGCCAAATTGTTGAGGCTAGAGGCGATATCGGGGTGGGCGTCTTTAAACAGGCGCTTATACATCGCCAAGGCTTCCTCATTCAGGGGTTCGGCTTGCTCATAGTGTCCTTGGTTACGGTAGAGTTCTGCCAAATTGTTGAGGCTAGAGGCGACATCGGGGTGGTCGCCCTCAAACAGGCGCTTTCTCATCGCCAAGGCTTCCTCTAACCGGGGTTCGGCTTGCTCATAGCGTCCTTGGTCAGAGTGGAGTGCCGCCAAATTGTTGAGGCTAGTGGCGACAAGGGGGTGGTCGCCTTTAAACAGGCGCTTAAACATCGCCAAGGTTTCTTCTAACCGGGGTTCGGCTTCCTCATAGCGCCCTTGGGAAAAGTAGAGTGCTGCCAAATTGTTGAGGCTAAGAGCGACATCGGGGTGGTCGCCTTGAAACAGGCGCTTTCTCATCGCCAAGGCATCCTCATACAGGGGTTCGGCTTTCTCATAGCGCCCTTGGGAACGGTAGAGTTCTGCCAAATTACTGAGGCTAGTGGCGACATTGGGGTGATCGCCCTGAAACAGGCGCTTTGTCATCGCCAAGGCTTCCTCATACAGGGGTTCGGCTTGCTCATAGCGCCCTTGGGAGTAATAGAGTACCGCCAAATCGTTGAGGCTAGTGGCGACATTGGGGTGGTCGCCTTGGTAAAGAGATAATGCTAGGTTTAAGGCTTGTTGGACAATAATTATCGCTTCTGCGTACTTGCCTTGGTTGTAAAGTTGAGTAGCCTGTTGGTCTAGTTGTTCCCATTGTTCGTCCATTGATTTTATTCTCCTGTCTTATATGAATTATGATTATTTTGGCAGAAAAATTGTCTCTCATTCCCGCGAAAGCAGGTATATAATTATTATAGTATAGGTTTATTATTTATGTGTCTGGGGGCACGGCGTTATTCATATCTAGGTTTGATGAAAAATATTTATGATGCCGTGCCCCTACCATTTTTCCATCGTCTGTTATATCTCAGGTATGGGTTTTGGGGGTGTGGGGTTGTAGGGGCACGGCGTCCTCAACCTCTCGCATCTAACCTAGGGACCAATAATGCCGTGCCCCCTCTTCTACCGCCAATAACCTCCGACTTAAACAAAAAAATTATTTGCGGAATTAAGGGCGAAGCATCCGCGAAGGATATTTTCTGTCACAATCATAATCTCTGGGCGCTCCTGCTTCGCCCCTACGAACCAGGTTTTTCACCAGCAGGTGTATTTTGGCCATTCTCCTACATACCATCCCCTAGGATGATTCTAAATTCCACTCTTCCCCCCCTGGGAGTTGGGCAAATTCCTCATTTATCGCCCTACGCAACAGTTTCCCCGACTGGTTATAAGTCAAATTTAGCATTTTCTGTGCTAAATTAATAATCTGGTCTTGGTTTATCATCTCCATCAGCCGAGCGGGCTTATATATGCCTCCCGCCACTTCCGCACTGGCAGCAAAAACTGCATCCTCCAAGGCGGTTTCTAGGAAATCCTCCCATTCATCGGCGTTAATATAGTAGGAGTTTTGATTACTCTTCAAATTCAGGTCTTGAATTTCCAATACTGAATCTCTAATCGAAGCTGCCCAAGAGTTAGTCAGCCGCTGCTCCACTTGATTTTTGATTAAGTGAACTAGGAGCCTAACGGCATAACTTCTGATAGTGCGCATTGTGGCTTTTTTGCTCATCCCCTCCAGTTCATCTAATAGAGTCAAAGCATCTTCATAGCGACCATCTAGGATGTAGTTTCTCAGGTCTGTAAGTTCTTGCGTCATGGTGGTTTGATGGTGGGGGTGGTGGGTTTTGGGGGTGTGGGGTGGTAGTTGGGCTTCAGCCCTCATAGGTTTGTAGTTGGGCTTTAGCCCTCATAGGTTTGTAGTAGGGCTTTAGCCCTCATAGGTTTGTAGTAGGGCTTTAGCCCTCATAGGTTTGTAGTAGGGCTTTAGCCCTCATAGGTTTGTAGTAGGGCTTTAGCCCTCATAGGTTTGTAGTTGGGCTTTAGCCCTCATAGGTTTGTAGTAGGGCTTGAGCCCTCATAGGTTTGTAG
>DVDU01000076.1 GCA_015296065.1 Oscillatoriaceae cyanobacterium M33_DOE_052
ACACTCCCCACACTCCCCACACTCCCCACACTCCCCACACTCCCCACACTCCCAGTCACCCCGTCACCCCGTCTCCCCCTCTTCCCGTCTCAGGGTTCCCCTGGACTCTCGAGGCGGCGAACTTCCAGCCGATCGCCAGGTTTCAGACCCAATTCTGCGGCTCTACCCGCCCGCAGTTCAATGACTGCATCCACGATCTGCCCTCGCCCCGGTCCGTAGGTAGGACAAGGCTCTTCCGTACAGGGAGGGACATGAGCCGCAATTTCCTGCACCTCGCCATTAAGCAAAAAAATCATATCTAAACTGATCCGGCAATTCTTCATCCAAAAACTGACCGGACGGGGGGGAGAGAAAGGAAATAGCATCCCCCGGTTATCGGCTAGAGAGGTTCTGTACATCAAACCCAAAGACTGTTCCTGGGGTGTGGCAGCTACTTCCAACTCAATCAGTTTACCCCCAATTTCCACTTCTGCACCTATAGGCAGGTTTTGACCCAAAAACTCCTCCTCTGATGGTGCGACTGGAGGTGGTGTTTGCGGAATTTCGCCAACAGATTTCCCTCCTACAGCACAGCCCCACAAAATAGCCGCAAGAGAAACAGATAATAAAATTCGATAATAATTCATAAAAAATGATTAATTTTCTCGTAAAACGTAGCCAACACCACGCACGGTATGGATGAGACGCTTGTCCCCATCTAGTTCCAGCTTGAGGCGTAAGTAACGGATATACACTTCGATTACATTGGATTCGCCGAGAAAATCATCTCCCCAGACAGTTTCTAAAATCTGCTCTCGGGTTAGAACTTCTCGGGGGTGTTCCATTAAAAACTTGAGGAGTTCATATTCCTTCATCGTCAGGGAAATTACCCGGCCCGATCGCAAAGCGCGCCGTACCGATAAATCCAGCACTAATTCCCCAAAACGCAGGATATGGGTATCTTGAGAATCTACCTCTAAGTACAGCCGAATCAGCTTTAAAAAGTCTTCGCTGCGATATGGTTTGAGGAAATAATCATCGGCGCCAGCTTCCAGACAGGCCACCCGATCGTCCACAGTATCGCGACTCATCAGCAATAGCACGGGCACATAGTTGCCACTTTGGCGCAACTCTTGGCACAAGTGTAAGCCAGAATCTTCCCCAAGCATTTTATCAATAACGATTAAAGCTGGCTGGCGTGATACAACTTGCTGCAACCCGGTTCTGGAATTGTAAGCCACCAAGGGAGCGTAGCCGGATTCTCGCAAATCTAGGCTGATGCGTTCAGCCAAATTTTTATCTGCTGATATCACGAGGACGCTGGGGCTGGGATTGGGCGTGAGTGTTTCTTGATCGACGCCTAGGGGGGTGAAATGATAAGGATGATTTGTCATTGGTCAAAAGTCCAAATTCATTGGTGAAAAGTCATTTATCATTTGTCATTTGATGAGGGACTATGGACCAGGGACAAATGACCAATTACCAATAACCATCCCCAGCCGAGGCGGGTTAACGGTGATGATGGAGACACCATGAGTGTGGGAAAGTTCCTCGGCACGGCGAGCAATTGCCTCGGTGATGCCGCCGGGGAATAAAAAGTAGGGCAAAATCCCTACCTGACGATGCCCAGCGGCTACTAATTTGGCCAAACGCTCTTCTAGGGAAGGGGCGACAGACCAGTACGCGGTGCATATTTCTATGGGGGTCATTTTCATCCCGTTGCCAGGATTGATTAATTGGGTGAGTTTTTGTGCCACATCTTCTACGGATTGGTTGCCTCCTTCTCGGCGGCTACCATGTGCGATCAAAATCCAAGCGGTGGCAGGTGGCTCTGCCATGATTTGCTGGGCGAGCAAGGGGGCGATCGCGCCGGTATGCTGGCCGATATAGGGTTCGAGGTGGATTTTTACCGGCAATTCCCCCTTCGCTTTTGCCTGGAGTAAAATCTCCGCTTCAGCTTGTGCCACCTGCTTAGGGATATCTTCCATCACATGCACCCCAGGATGGAGAAAAACTGGCAAAATGTTAATTCTGGTGTATCCTTTCTGCGCCGCCACAGCAGCAAACTCGGTAATTTGTGTTTCCATCCCGTTGCCGGGATTCATGGGGTATCCTTCCAAAAAAGCGGCTTTCACCAGAGGAGCGTTTAAACGCGCCGCAATGCCAAACATCAGCTCGGCCACTGCCGCTTGGTAGCGGGGGTCACTGCTGCCGTGGAAAACCAAAAGATAAGGTTTGATTTCGCTTCCAGTTGCCATCCCGTATCCCGTTTGCTCATCCCGTTTTGTCATCCCGCCGCTGAGACTGATTAGGCGAAAAATTACCCGCCGCCTTGCTGGGACGGAAAAAGGATAACACAAATATGAGATTTTGTCCGGGTAAGGACTGTAATGCTTCTGTCCCTACCTGTGGCTCAGCCTCACTACAGGGCGGTATCTGGGGTAGTTTTGCGATCGGCTTTAGCTTCGAGATGCTCGATCACAGCAGCACCTACGGCGTCACCCCAGATGTTCACAGTGGTGCGACAGCGGTCTAAAAACCAGTCGATGACCAGAAGCACGGAGATGCCCTCGATCGGAAGGTTAACGGCACGCAGGACAATTACCATCGTCACTAAACCAGCTTCAGGAATACCAGCGGCGCCGATCGCCGCTAAGGTGGCGGTGAAAAAAATCACCACCATTTGGATCCAGCCTAATTCAATGCCATAAATTTGGGCGATGAAAACAGCCGCCACCGCTTCATACAGAGCTGTGCCGTCCATATTCACCGTAGCACCCAAGGGCAGAACAAAGCTGGCGGTACGTTCCGAGATGCCGTTTTTCTCTGTGGTACATTCGATGGTGACGGGTAAGGTGGCAGAGCTGGAAGCCGTGGAGAAAGCGGTAGTCAGAGCCTCGCTCATGTTCGCGATGTAAGGGATGGGGGGACGCTTCCCGAACCAGTAGAGAATTAGAGGCAAGACGATCGCCCCATGAATCACCAAACCCAGAATCACAGTGCCTGCATATTTGCTCACCCGCAGCAATTCTGGCATAAAGCCCACAAAGCCTCCGGCTTGCCCCAAACGCCCAGCAATCAAAGCCCCAATTCCCACCGGAGCGGCTAACATCAGCAACTCCACAATTTTCATAATCGCATCGTTGAAGCCCACAAACAGGTTGATTAGGGTTTGCCCCCGCTCTCCCAAAGTGGTCAACACCCCGCCAAACACCAAGGAAAACAGGATCAGGGGCAGCACATCGTTGTTTACCATTGCGTCAAACAGATTCCTGGGCACTAAACTGATCACCACATCGTGCAACACTTCCACGATCGATTTTTCTTTATCCCGAACCCTAGCGGTTACCGTCAAGTCCAGCCGCACCCCCCTACCAGTTGGTGCCGGAACTACTGTTTCTCCGGCGGCGTCCGTCCATTCAACCACCGTCAGGTTGGTGAGATTCCCCTTGTCGGTAGTTTCTACGATCCCCCGCACTCCCGACTGGTCGAGGGGAATCACCATATAGCGATCGTCGTAAGCCCGCTGAAACTTGCCTTGTTCCAGGGTGAGGGAATTGTCATTAATCCGGTAATCTACCTGTGTCAGCAGTTCCCCCCCTCGCAAAAGTATCCGTTCGGCTTCCGTCTTGGCATAACCCGGTTGGATGGCGTTCACCAGCACCAATCCCAACACCACTGCCATCGCCGTTGTCACCATGTAATAAACTATAGTTTTACTGCCAATGCTGCCCAGTTGTCTGACATCTCCCAACCCAGTAATGCCTACCACCATCGAAGTAATTACCAAAGGCACTACCAGCATCAGCAGGGCACGGATGAAAATTTCCCCCAGAAACCCCACAGCCGTGCCTCCTGGTGGAAATATTCCCCCCAGCATAATTCCGGCGAGGATGCCCATGACGATGGGTAAGAGCAAGTCATTAGATTTGGTATCTTTCATGTGGTTGGTTGTCATAAGGGTAATCAGCAACTCACCAAGAATTGTCATTAGTCATTGGTCATTGGTCATTTGACAAGGGACGAATGATCTTCCGACCAATGATCAATCCTGTGACTTCCAACATTGTAACCGTATATAATCAAGCATTAATAACATTTTTTGTATTTTCATCAGGAGGCTTCTGCCCGTGTCTAGAGAAGCATTAATCAAATTTTTGCAGGCTGCTGTTGCCGCTCCCGAAATTAGGGAAGAACTTAAAGCTAGTGCTACTAGCCCCCGCGAAATTGTTGAGTTTGCCCATGATTACGGCTATCGCTTCACAGAGCAAGAGTTACAGGTGGAATTAAACCGTATATTCGATAAATTTCCCCCTTTGGAAATACCCCCTGGAGCTGGTAGCGCCGAGTTTATTATTGATGAAATGCTCAATTTTTGCGAAATGCAATTATTGTGATTTTTTCGGGGCGGGAGATGGGGGGAGGGGAAGAGGGGGAAGAGGGGGAGGAGGGGGAAGATTACTCCCCACACTTCCCACACTTCCCCCTCCTCCCACACTCCCCACACTCCCCACACTCCAGAAGCCCCCCTGCCCCCCGTCCCCTAGTCCCCCCGTCTCCTAGTCTCCCCGTCTCCCCGTCTCCGGGTCCCCCCGTCTCCCCGTCTCCCGGTCCCCTGTACGGGCGAAGAGCCGTTTGCCCCGGCTCGATCGGGTATTTTCCCTAAATCCAAGTGCATCATATCAAACAGCTTGTAAATTAAAGTTTCCGCCCGGTTGTGAACCAATTGATATACCTGGGCGACTCTTTGGTAAATTTGGGTGATAATGTGGTGGATTTGATAGGCGTAAACGAGGGTTTGGGGATAGCGCTGAATCCCACGGACTAAAAGGTGAATTGCCCACTGCTGGGGGCTTTTGCGCTTTGCCCTCTGGGCTGCTTCCAGACGATCGGCGTATAATTGTGCCAGTTCCGGGAGCTGGCGGTTTGCCCATGATCGGGCTTGGGGACTTTTGCTCTTAGTGAGGCTTTGACAAAGCTCCAGAGCTTTTTGTAGGTCATTGATACCAGAGTAAGCAGTGACTAAACCCATCTGAGCGCGATAGATGGTGGGGAGGTGGAGTTCGGTATTACAGACGAATTCTAGTTGAGCGATCGCCTCCTGGTAATCCTCCTCCTGTAATGCTGCTAAACCAGCCTTAAGATTACGATTTTCCATATGATATTGAGGCAATTGCCCCACCCGCAAGCCAGTAAGTAGGTGTTTTGCTCCTATTGTAACTGGTAGCGGGCTGGAATATCGGATCCCTAGGCACAGAGCTGCGTCATAATCGCTTCGTGGTTTTGCCCTTCTTTCACCCAAGATTCCACATTTTGCAGGCGATCGCGCACCCCCAGCACAAAATAATTAGTCTCCGCTCCGAGAGATTCGCAAGCAGTTTGGATGCAGGTCAGCTCCCGACCAGTTAACTGGGTGAAAAAGCTGGTTAAAATCCCGGCTTCCAGAAAGCCTGCAGGGCGTTTCCAGTTGGGAGCCTGTCGAACAAAAGGAGAGTTACTAATTTTCACCACCAAAAAACCGTGGTGATAGTGGCTGGGGTCAAATGTAAATAAACCCCAGCCGTGGGTTTTCCAGAGCTGCTCTAGGCATTGGATGAATTCCACCATCTCCATCTGCGCCACACCGTAGCCGTAGTAGTCTTTAACTTCTTCACAAAAGCGGACATAGAAGTTTTTCCCCCACCACTTACCACAGTTGAACAACACCAAAGGGGTGGCGGAGCCAGTTTCTCGGTCTAAGCCACTGTATATGGCGGCGATGAAAGTATCGGGGATGGCCAAGAGACGATCGCCCCGCCGGTTTTCCAGCAACCCCAGCTCCAGCTCGCCTTTCACGTAAACATCATGGGCAAAATAATTTCCGGGCAGGCGTTCTTCTGACAGCAAATTAGCAATAGAAATCATTTAGGTGAACCCCAAAGACACAAAGGACACAGAGGCATCTGATGGGCATTACTCATCAGTAAATATGAGTTCTTTAGATTTCGCCAAAAATGGCAGCAGGAGAGGCAATTGCTTCTCCGAGAGATGCGATTTCAACTCAGTTTCTAGCAATTCATATATTTTGAGTTCGATTTCCTCGTTAGCCTGGGCCGCCACTAAGCCTTTGACCCATTCTTGGAGGCGCAGTTTGAGAAATTCCGGGTCATTCGCCAGCATCGCGGTGGCGCAGTAGCGCAAAATCAAAATCCAGTGTTTTAAAGACCGCGAAACCACTTCTGGTTTCTCATTAGGAAAAGCGGCCTCAATGGCGTCAGCCACCGGTTGAAAAATTTTCTCCTCTTTTTCCCGCAGCTTCTCGTAAATTTCTAGGCGGCGGTTCAAAGATGCAGCATAACGCTGAAAAATTTCCACTTCAGAGGTTTGAAGGTATCGGTCCTCAGCTTCCTGGAGGAGACGGACAATTTCTGGGTGCATGGGTGTTGATAGCTCTTAAAAAGCGTCGAGGAAATCTTCTAGGGTCACGTCCTCTGATTCCGGTGGCGTGGGGGTGGCAGGCAGGACTCCTTTGGGAAGCTCTCCCACGGTGGGGGTGCCTTCCCACGGGAAAGAGCGAAAATATTCAGCTACGGGTAAGTGCCAGAGAGATTGAGGGTCCTCTCTTGCGCCGTTTTCCAGGTTTACCAGAGGTAGTCCTTGCCAATTACACGCCCCGAAAAACTCCGAGACGGAGAGTAGTTTAATCCCGTTGGCAATATTCATGGTTTTGTTTCATTTCGTTTCATTTCATTTCATTTCATTTCCATCCTTGAAAGGGGTTCGGGTAACGTTTCGTTTCATTTCCAGCCCGCCGCCCCCATAATACCATTAACTTAAAGCCCTCCGCCGCGCCACAAACAATGATAACAGAAAGACTTTCATCATCGCAAGATTTCTCCCGATTCCAGGCGTTTTTGGATATCGCGAGCGGTAGCACCTTCATTTTGCCAGAAGGCGGCGGCGTCGATGCGGTCTTGGTTGCCGAGGAGAAACTTGCAGTAGGTTTCTCCCATTGAGTAGCATTGGAGTTCTATGCAACTAAGCTGTTTTTTCACCAGGGTGCTGAAGAAACCGGCGAAAAGGCCAGCGTATATGTAGCAGACTGGTTTGCCTACATCGCCGAGGGTGCGCGCTACGGCAGAGTCGAATAGGTTGATGAACATGAAACCTTGTTTACGATCGCTCAAATCCACTTCCCAGCGTCCCCACCCTTGGGAGATAAACGGCCACCACCAAGTTTCTAGCAAAAACATCAAATTGGTTTGGCGAATTTCCCGCTGGTATTCTTTTTCAAACCACTGCTGAAAAAATGCCGAATCTTTCGTCCCCCACTCGCACCCAATCGTGTACATAATCACCGAAGAAGCGCTCCCCACTTCTTCTTCCAAACCCTCCACTAAACCAATAATGAAATCTTCGCTGGTGAGGATGTTACGGGAGTCGTTCCAGTCTGAAATACTGCCCATCTCTGGCTGAAAGTTGAAAAACTCCTGAAAGCTATAATGATTGTGCTTAGTGGGGCGCTTTTTTTTCAGCGGATGTTCTGGCGCGGAAACCTGTTTGTTATTCACAGATGTGACCATCTATAATCCTCCTATTTACAGCACTTTAATAATTGATAATTAATCCTTGACAATTGATAATTAATATTTTTAAATTATCAATTGTCAATTATCAATTATCAATTGTCAATTATCAATTGTCAATTAAGGCCAAGTGAGAGAGCGATCGTTCGCCAGAGTTCGGGCCACTGCCGTGGCGCCATACATATTCAGGTGACTTGGGTCTTGAAAATATTCATTGCGGCTGAGATTGCTCTGTGACAAGTCTCGCCAGACGAAACCCAAAACCCGAGCTTGCTGCTGCATATACTGGTGAAACTCCCACTCTCGGCTCAGGCGCGATCGGTCTAGGTAGTCCGAAGTCAGAGGTAGATTGACGATTAAGAGGGGGATTTTCCTCGCTTTAGTCAAAGCCACCACCTCCCGCAGCGCCGCATCCTGCTCGCCTCCGAGCCAGAAATTGGCATAATCTCCATCATAACTCCCAGGCACCCGCCGCCGACGACGATAGTAGATGTCCGGCTGAAATCGATCGGTTACGGGCAAGAAGCCATTAGCATCAATGGCATTGATACCCGAAAGCCGCCACGGTCCCCCGGACGGTGAGTTTTGCGCTAGAGGTAGGGGATATTCCTGGTTTTCTGTCTGAATATAGCTCAGCATTGTCGAGTTTCTTGCCGCATTGTCTCGGCCCACCGCATACCCCGGAACCGCTGATGTGAGGTTGGGGCGAACCCCCGCCGCTAAGAGTCGGTAGCCGGGAGAGCTGGAAATTTCCCAGTAAGTGCGGTCATCCCGCCCGCTGTTAAATGCCCGCACCCCATCAGCCCAGATAATCTGACGGGGTAGCTGTTCGGGAGTCAGCAGCGAGCCGAGGAGGAAGCTAACCACCTGCGCCGTGGCCCCATTAATGCCGAAATTGAAGATTTTCCGCCCTGGGTAGCCTCTGGCGGCGAGGGCATCTTGCAGGGCGGTGGGGTTCACCCCCTGCAGGGCGCGACTGGAGCCGACGATCGCCACATCAGGACGCCCCACGGCGGCGATATAGGAAAGGTATAGCTCTAGTTGCCGATCGAGTACCTCACTATTAAACGTGGGGTAGTTCAGCTTATAACCGATCGCCGCTTGCTGCTGCGCATAGGCAAAGTTTCCCAGATACTCCACCACTTTTTTTTCTGCATAAGCCCGTCTCGGGTTTTCCAGGGGCACATCTTGCATAGAAGCCACCGCCCGGATCCACAGTTTGGCCACTTCGTTCCAGTCAGCAGCAGTAGCCGCAGTCTGGCCCAGAGACACAGCCCGGAGGGCATAGTTGACTCCATCCCGAAACGGATCAGTTTGCGCCGTAGCTTGGGGTGCGAAAGTCACCACCGCTGCTGCTAGCAGGGGCAAAGCATATCTTATTCCTACCGCCAGCTTTATGGCGCCGCTGTTTGCTTCCATCCACAAACTCGATACCAACTTGCTCACTTTGAGTTCTTAATGCGGTCTATTTCCTGCTGCAACTCCTGAATTTGACGCCGTAATTCCTCTGCATCAGAATTGGGAGGCTTCGGATTGCTCCTAGGAGCGCTTCCCTCTGGATGCGATTCCACCTCTACCGAGCCCTCGGCTCCCGATCGCTTGTAATTCCCTGCCCGAATTTGCCGGTACTCCGCCGAATCCGCCCACGAGCGCAAATAGCCCAGGCGTTCCACCGGAAACGGATGGCTCAGCATCAATCCCTGTGCCCCATTATAGAGCAAAAATTTGTAGATTTGATTCAGCCCATCTTCATCCAAATTTTGGTATTTATCCGCCTGCTTCACAAACTCATCCACACTGCATTCGTGGCCAAACTGTTGGCAGCATCCTGCCACCTTCATCATCGTTTGCATTACCGGCTTCAAATCATCCATCACCAGCAGCGCCGCCCGATCGGAAGATAATTCCGCTTTGCGCCGCCATTCATAAAAAGCAAAAATCAAGCCGCTACTCACCAAATTGCCAATCCCAAAAGTCATTTCCCCAATCGTCGCCGCCAGGGAAATCGCCCACATCCCCATCATTGTTAAGATAGTATGGCCACATTTAATATGACCCAATTCGTGAGCAATCACTGAGCGGATTTCCGCTTCATTGAGCAAATCTATCAACCCGGTGTTTAACACAATATACGGGTGTTCTTTTCCCAAAGAATAGGCATTGATATTGGGATTCTGGGAAACAAACAAACTAGGTGCCGGATACACATCTAAATCCCGGACACATTCGCGAAAAATGCGGTACAATGTCGAATACTGGCGCGGACCAACCTCGATGCTATTGCCCATGTGAAAGACGAACTGGGGTCGTTCGTACATGAATTCCACAAATTTACTCGCAACTAGCTGAAATCCTGGTACACTGCGCAGTGCCGCTTCGGCTTCGCGATCGAGGGGGTGGCGAAAGGCTTCGCTAGAAATTCCCGTGTAAGTAGGCATTTTGACCCTATTTTAACCCAAATACCATAGGGGTAAGCCGCCGGACTCTGGCAACAAGCCGCCTCCGGCTGCTACATCCCCCCCCCCCTATTATATTGTGGGCGAGGGGGGGCGGA
>DVDU01000226.1 GCA_015296065.1 Oscillatoriaceae cyanobacterium M33_DOE_052
GGAGAAAGCAATCCCAAAAATTTGGCTCCAGAAGCGGTTAGCCGTCACCATCGAGTAGGTTTCTTCGGCTTGGGTGGGTTCAAAGGCGCGGAAGGTGTTGGAACCTTCACCATCTTGGAACAGGGTATTTTCCACCGTGGCGCCGTGGATGGCGCACAACAGGGCACCACCGAGGATCCCCGCCACGCCCATCATATGGAAGGGGTTGAGGGTCCAGTTGTGGAAACCTTGCAGGAAGAGGATAAACCGGAAGATGCCAGCGACGCCAAAGCTGGGAGCAAAGAACCAGCCCGATTGACCCAAGGGGTACATTAAAAACACGCTGACGAACACGGCGATCGGGCCGGTGAACGCCAGGGCGTTATAGGGCCGCAGACCTACCAGACGGGCGATTTCCAACTGGCGCAAGCAGAAACCAATCAGGGAAAAGGCACCGTGGAGCGCTACGAATGTCCACAGACCGCCTAATTGGCACCAGCGCACGAAGTCCCATTGGGCTTCGGGGCCCCACAGGAACAGCAGGGAGTGACCCAGACTGTTGGCGGGGGTGGACACAGCCACGGTGAGGAAGTTGCAGCCTTCTAAGTAGGAGGATGCTAAGCCGTGGGTGTACCAGGAGGTGACGAATGTGGTGCCGGTGAGCCAGCCCCCGATCGCGAGGTAGGCGCAGGGGAATAGCAGGATGCCGGACCAGCCGACGAATACGAACCGATCGCGTTTTAGCCAGTCGTCGAGCACGTCAAACAAGCCGCGCTCGGCACTGCGTCCAATGGCAATTGTCATCAGAGCCAATCTCCAATTAGGTTATGAGTGCCTTAATCCCTACTGCGCTTATGCCCACGCTTCTGCTTCGGAGTTTCCTTAGCATAAAGTTAGTGATTTGGCAAGTAGAGTTTACTTTTCTTTACTATGTTTCACATTATAGGGGCAAGTTTCTCATTTTGGAAGCCCTTGGGAAAGAAAATTTTATTTTTTTCTGAATTATCTGGGACCATTGAGGGAGCAGGGGAGCAGGGGCGCAGGGGAGCAGGGGACCGGTGGGGAGATGAAATGACAAATTACCCAGATTGACTGGTGGTGGCTGAGATATTCTGAGATAGTGAAAATATCCCTAAACAATCAATTCCTCATCCACCATGTTCACCATTGACCTGATGCTCAAGAATAGTCCTCTACCTCTGTCGGTTCACCGCAAAACGGCTGAGGGAGCGGAGGCGCTTTTCCAAGAATTAACCGGGGCAATGCGCTCTGGGGTTTCCGAGTTACTAGAACTGACTTGCGAGAAGATGCCGGAGAAAAAACTGGCGGTGTTCAGCGACCAACTAGCAGCAGTGCAGATATCGCAGAAAACGGGAGCTTCTACCTCGGGTAAGGCTCCGGGTTTTGCGGCGAGCGCGGAAGCTTAGGGGCAATAAATCATGTCCCAGGGGAGTGAAACGGCAAAACCCGCCATCAGAGTCGCTGATGTCTGCTTTCGCTGGCCGAATGGCGCAGATGTCTTAAAGTCCTGTTCTCTGGAAGTGCCCCAGGGGGAGTTCTGGATGCTCTTGGGCACCAACGGTAGTGGTAAATCCACCCTCCTGAGATTGCTCGCCGGTTTGCTGAATCCCGATCGTGGTGAGATTCAGGTGGGGCAGCCAGTGGGGTTTGTCTTCCAAAACCCGGACCACCAGTTGGTGATGCCGACGGTGGGGGCAGATGTGGCGTTTGGGCTGGTGGCGGAACAACTCTCCCCCGAGCAAGTGCGCCTGCGGGTGGAGGAAGCACTCAACGCGGTAAATTTGCTGGACCTGCAACGGCGTCCAATTTATGCTCTCAGTGGCGGCCAAAAGCAGCGGATTGCCATTGCCGGGGCGATCGCCCGCCACTGCGAGGTCCTCATCTTGGATGAACCCACCGCCTTGCTCGACCCTGATAGTCAGTTAGACTTGGTAGCTCAGGTGCAGCGTTTAGTCAAAAGCCGGGGTTTAACCGCTTTGTGGGTGACACACCGCTTTGATGAATTGGATTACTGCGATGGCGCTTTCCTCCTAGAGCAAGGCCATGTGGTGGCGCTGGGGGAACCAGAACCCCTCAAGCAGCGCCTGATGCAAAGCGAAAATTTTGCTTAAGCTGTCATTACTCAGCCATAATAATGGCAAAAAATTAACAAAACTCAATCAAAAGTGCCATAATTACAAAATGCTTGCCACCCAAAAATCTTAAAACAGTGTAAGGAAAACTACAATGCCACTCTCGTTGCCCAGAGCTTTACTGCTCGTGGACGGCTACAACATCATCGGCGTCTGGTCTCATCTGAAAAAAACGCGGGACCGAGATGGATTAGAGGCATCGCGGCGTTTGTTAATAGAAGCACTAGCTAACTACAGTGCTTTACAAGACTGGGACACCCAGGTGGTGTTTGACGCCCAATATCGAGACGCCCAAAGCAGCCGAGAACTTGTTACCAACCATCTGTCTGTCCACTACACAGATTTTGGGGAGACGGCGGATACCTATATAGAAAGAGTCTGCGCTACGGGGCCACGCCAAACCGGACGGCGCCAGCGGACGATCGTCTCTACTTCTGACCGGGCCCTCCAGTTAACGGCGATGGGTTACGGTGCGGAATGGATGTCCCCTCAACATCTGCGCAAATCTGTAGAAGCCGCCGATCGTCATCGCCAACTCAACCAAAAATCCCGGCCCCTCGGTCAAAGTCGCTTCCTCTTCCAGTCGCTGGATGCCAAGACCCAAAAGCGTTTGGCCAATTTGCGCTTCGAGCTGCAGCCCCCCAAAAAATAATTTCAAAAATTTTGGCAAAAGGGCTTGCCATAAACCCAACTTTGGGGTTATAGTATTGAAGGTGGTTAAAACAACCAACCAAAAACAATCCTCGGTAGCTCAGTGGTAGAGCGGTCGGCTGTCAGGCACGCAGAGAAAAAACCTACAGGGTTTTACATCATTGCCCGCCTAGCAGCGCTACTCGGTAACGGGTAGTGAAAAATCGGGTGAATTCAGGGAAGCCGCAGCACTTCGGGTGGCGGGAATCCTGAGCCAAGTCTGGCCAAGGGCAGCGGAAAAACGCTAGTAGCCAGAAAGGTGCAGAGACTAGGAATGAGGAGCCCATCCAATAAGTTCCACAGCGCCCGACATCCCAAGCGGATGATGAGATAGTCCACTCCAGGCAGAAATGCTTAGGATAAAGTGTAACCGATTGGTCGTAGGTTCGAATCCTACCCGGGGAGTTAAAAAAATTTTTGTAGGGGCGATTCGCGAATCGCCCCTATACCATTTTGGAAGCAAGGGATTTGATATCCAATCTAGGGTGGGGGTTTTGATGTCCCAAGGGGATAATTTACAAGACAATCAGTGGCAAGGCCAGTGGTTGTTGGCGTCAGAGGTGACTTTTCTCAATCATGGCTCATTTGGGGCTTGTCCGTGGCCAGTGTTGCAAGCGCAGCAAAGGTTGCAATCGCGCCTGGAAAAGGAACCAGTGCGGTTTTTTGCGCGGGAGTGGGAGCCGTTATTGGATGAGGCGAGGAACCAACTGGCGGATTTTGTGGGGGCGGCGCGGGAGGATGTGGTTTTCGTGGCGAATGCCACGATGGGGGTGAATGCGGTGTTGCGTTCCCTTCGCTTCCAGCCGGGAGACGAAATTTTGACCACGGACCATCTGTACAATGCTTGTCGCAATGCCTTGGAATGGGTCGCCGCTACTACTAATGCTCGCATTGTGGTGGCTCCGGTGCCTTTTCCTTTGGCAGATACGAGAGAAATTGTGACTGCAGTGATGGACCGGGTTTCCCCTCGGACAAAGTTGGCGGTACTCGACCATATCACTAGCCAAACTGCTTTGGTGTTTCCGATCGCCTCCTTAGTCCGGAAACTAGCCGCCGTGGGAGTGGATACCCTGGTGGATGGGGCCCAAGCTCCCGGGGCGGTGTCATTGAATTTGGCAGAATTGGGCGCCGCTTACTATACGGGGAATTGTCATAAGTGGCTTTGTGCGCCCAAGGGTTCGGGTTTTCTGTATGTGCGTCGGGATAAGCAAGAAATGATTCGCCCCCCGGTGATTAGTCATGGGGCCAATTCGCCGCGCACAGATAAGTCTCGGTTTCAACTGGAATTTGACTGGATGGGGACCGATGACCCGACTCCTTATTTATGCTTACCGGTGGTACTGGAGTTTATGGGGTCCCTGGTGGAGGGGGGCTGGCCGGGACTGATGGCGCAAAATCGGGATTTGGCGCTGCAGGCGCGGCGGTTATTGGCGGATGGTTTGGGGGTGCAGTTGCCTTGTCCTGAAGGGGCGATCGGCTCTATGGCCGTGGTCCCCCTCCCAGAAACGGCGGCGCAATTTCCCGCTGCGGCTCTGCAAGATGCCCTTTATGACCAATATCAGATTCAGGTGAAGATAAATCCTCCTTGGGGAGATGATATTTGGCTAATTCGGGTGTCAGCACAGATTTACAATCACCAGTCCCAGTATGAAAAACTGCTCTGGGCATTGAAACAGTTGCTGCACCTAGTTTAAACCAAAAAAAGGTTATTAGTAGGGGCGCTTCGCGAAGCGCCCCTACTACGCGAAGCGCCCCTACAGCCCAAAAAAAGGCTGATTTCAGAAAGAGGGCTAAAGCCCAACTACTAACCTCTATTTGCGCTTATGTAGCTGCAGGGGACAAGCAGAATTTAGGCTCTGAATGCTACCCGGAAGGACGATCGGGTTGATGCAGACTCTATTGCCAGAATTAATCAGCAATAACAGCGCCATCCCAATAACCGAGAGCAAAAGCGGTTTTTTAGGGTGCTTTTCCTGGTGGTCATGCTGCCAATGCCATAACAACAGAATAACACTCAAGCCCACACCTACGTAACTATTCACATACAACCCGATCGCGTTAGGAATCACACATTCCAGGAATTGACCGAGCTTTTGTTGGGTATTATCTTTGAGTTGGGTTTTCATAAAATTGGTTTGTTGTTTCGACATCTTCATTAAAACCTGTCAGCAAAATTAATGGAGATAGGGAGAAATTCAAAATAATAATAATTTTACCCAGCGGTTAGACGGTCTATCTGGCTAAAGCCCTCACCCCAAACCCCTCTCCCAGAAAGGGAGAGGGGCTTTGAGGGTTGTTTGTTATTTGAAAATTTGCTGGATTTTTAAATCTTTACTAATTAGGAAATATTCAAAACAATCAGAAATAATTAGGCATAATCATGGCAAATAAAAGGAAATAATGACAAATAATATAAAAAATTTTTGATGGCTGACATATTTTTTTATAAATCGCTAAACTCTTACCGTGCAAGCATTTTGGGCATTGCAATGTCTCCGCAGCCGCCAGACCAGTGGCTATTTACAGAATCGGATATGCTACAGTAGAAAAAAGCGGAAAAGGAGGGCGAGAGACTAAAAATCACCGCCCCACACCGGGCAAACATCAACTGACAGAGAGGAGAGCAGCCATGACATCCAATGCAGGTAATAGCTCATTACAAGACCGATTTTTGAGCGATTTTGTCGATAAGGTGCTGTGGAACGGACGCAGTGACAACGAGCGTTTGTGTTGTGAATTACGGTTTCATCCGCAAAACTACAACCAGACTAATGCTGAAGTAGCGCAACAGATTAACCAGCAACTTAATGGCAGTTTTAACACCACAAATATGTCTGGGACTCTCGCCGCCGTAGTTGCCAAGATAAAGGCAGCCTTTGGGGAGCAGATGGCGGCGGATGGGGTGGAATCACAAGAATTGCAACGGGAACGAGGTTGGAAACCTCAAAACCCGGGCGATCGCTATCCTTGGCAAGTAATTTATCAGTGGTTATGGGAAGTGGAGTTTCCCCGAAGAGGTTGGGATTTGGCCACTAATTTGGCTACTTGTGCTATGGAAGAATTCAAGTTTGTGGATATTCAAGAACGGGGGCGAGACTTGAGTCCTGACGAAATACCCGAGGGTAAAGAAAATATCAATAAAAATGAGAAATATGCTTTGGCTGTGCGTTTACCTTTCGAGGGTTATTTACTCTTACTAAATCGCGGTAGCAAAGGAAACTATTATTGTCTGTCACCTTCCCTGGCATTTCAGCCGAAAGGAGCCTGTTTACCAGAGCGTCCTTTGTATCTTCCCGATTCTGAGGCCAAAGCCAATTCGTTAAAGTTTGAGCATTTAGGTGAGGAATATTTTCTGGCAATTATTACGGAGCAACCATTAGAATTATCTTGGGTGCGACCTGATGGGAATCCCCGTGATTTACAGGTAAATGAGCAACGGTGTCAGGAGATATTTCAGAAAATTGGGCGCCAGTGGAATGCGCGGGTATTTTATAAACGGTTTCAGGTGGTGGAGTAATTTTATTCCTTGCTTTCTTCCAAGTGCAGGGGTGCAGGGGTGCAGGGGTGCAGCATATTTCTGATAAGGGCGAAGCATTCCGGTAATATATTGTTGATTTTTCGCCATGACTTATCTGCCGGAATGCTTCGCCCCTACAGGGGAAAATCCCGATTTTTTGCATCAGTCTGTCTGTAGGGGCGAAGCATCCGCGCCCAGATATCCAGGTAAAACGGAGGGACTAATTCGCGGATGCTTCGCCCTACCTCTTCCTCGATGCAACATCGCCTTGACCTCGCCGCAGCAAAAGTGGGATGCTCCCAATGGTTACTTTGATTATACTGGATTATCGGTTGATATGAGGGCTGCTAAGGGCGAAGCATTCCGGTAATCTAGCAATTTGCCCTCACCCCCAACCCCTCGACCAGAGCGGGAGAGGGGAGTCAAGGGAGTGATGAGAGTTTGCAAAGATTTGCAAATTTCCACAGCTTGGAGAAATTTTTCCGTAGATAATTTATTCATAGCGTCTCCTCAAGATAACCCCATCAGTCCTGGGGTGGGTTGCTCCCCGGTTGGGGGGTGGGTGGCAGGTTAAACAATGGAATCAGCGGAATTGTGAGAGAACCGAATATTAGTTTACCAACTTAGAAGGAGTTTCGTGATGTTTGATAATCCAGTGGAGCAAATTAACTCGCTGAATCAAAAAGCAGTAACAGCCTACGAACAAGGTCACTATGAGCAAGGGATTAAATTAGCCCAGCAAGCCTGCGAACTGGGGAAATATGTGTTTGGTGTGAATAATCATAACTATGCCACTCTGATAAACAATTTGGCGGGACTGTACCGGGCAATGGGGCGGTTTACCTATGCGGAACCCCTTTACCTGCAAGCTAAGGAGACTATCAAAGCCCA
Source organism: Oscillatoriaceae cyanobacterium M33_DOE_052 (assembly GCA_015296065.1). GTDB lineage: Bacteria > Cyanobacteriota > Cyanobacteriia > Cyanobacteriales > Laspinemataceae > Koinonema. The sequence goes on from DVDU01000226.1 coordinate 7,231, forward strand.
GTTGGGAGAAAATCATCCCCACTATGCCGCCAGTTTGAGCGGTTTGGCGGAACTGTACCAGGCAATGGGGCGGTTTACCGATGCGGAACCCCTTTACCTGCAAGCTAAGGAGATTAGAAAAGCCCAGTTGGGAGAAAATCATCCCGACTATGCCACCAGTTTGAACAATTTGGCGGCACTGTACAAGGAAATGGGGCGGTTTACCGATGCGGAACCCCTTTACCTGCAAGCAAAGGAGATTATCAAAGCCCAGTTGGGAGAAAATCATCCCCACTATGCCACCAGTTTAAACAATTTGGCGGCACTGTACCATAAAATGGGGTGGTTTACCGATGCGCAACCTTTTTACCTGCAAGCAAAGGAGATTAGAAAAGCCCAGTTGGGAGAAAATCATCCCGACTATGCCGCCAGTTTGCACAATTTTGCGATGCTGATGGCAGCGATGAATCGCCCCCAAGAAGCATTGCCACTGATGCAGGATGCGGCTAAAATTCAAAACCGGATTATTGGGGAAATTTTATCGATTAGTAGTGACAGGCAACGTTTGGAGTATCTAGAGCAAAACTATTGGCAGTTAGAGGTTTTCCTCTCCCTCATCAACCAATATTTCCCCCATGACGCCGCTGCCAAACAAGCAGCATTGGATTTGGTGTTGCGACGGAAGGGTTTAGCCACCGAAGCGGGGATTTTGCTGCGAACTTTGATTGTGTCCGATCGCTACCGTCACCTTGCCCCCCAATTAGACGAACTGCGACAGCTTCACCATCAAATCGCTTATGTCACTTGGCAAGTTCCCGCGTCCCCAGAAGGGTTAGGGGAATATTTGCAAAGATTGGCCGATTTAAACCGCAAACAAGATGAGTTAGAACAATTCCTCAGTCGCCAAATCCCAGAAATGAACCTGCAAGTGCAATTAGATAATGCAAATCGTCAAGCTATTGCTGCCACCCTTCCCCCTGGTTCAAGTTTGGTGGAGTTGGTGCAGTTTCGTGTCCGCAATTTCTCCGGGGTAGAAGCGAATGGGGATGCCAAGTGGTTGCCTGCGCGTTATTTGGCGTTTATTTTGTCTGCTGGGGAGTCGGAACGGGTGGAAATGGTGGATTTAGGGGAGGCAGGGGAGATAGACGAACTTTGTCGGCAGTTTCGTCTCTTGGCTTCCAAGAACCCGTCAGAAAATGGCGGTGAAAGGGATATTGGTTTTGATGACGATGAACCCTCGGAGGCGGAAACCTGGATTTACCCAGAGGTGGGCAAGCAACTTTATGAAAAACTGATTCAACCCCTGAAACAATATCTGCAACCCCAGCAAGTTGTGTATCTGTCTCCTGATGGGGAGTTGGCTACAGTACCCTTCGGCATTTTATCCGCCGATGGGACGGTGGAGTTGATGCAAGAATATCCGTTGCGCTATCTGAATGTGGGGCGAGATATTTTGCGGTTTAACGTAGAAATACCCGTAGAATATAGCCCGCCGTTGGTGATTGCGAATCCTGATTATAATTTACGTCCAGATAATGCCGAGGAAAATTCGGCCAAATCTGCCAATGTAACCGAGCTAGAAAATGCGGTTGATTTTGGTTCTCTGGCGCGAGAATTAGGACGAGGAAATGGTGAACTGTTCGCACCCATACCGGGAACCAAAATTGAGGGAGAAAAGATTGCCGAATTATTAGGCGTTCCGGTTTATACCGAGGCGCAAGCAGTAAAATCCTTGCTGTCTCAATCTCGTTCCCCGAAAATTGTGCATATTGCCACCCACGGTTATTTCTTGGAAGTTGACAAGAATAGTTCAGACAACAAAGTTGTATTAGACTTCTCCTCATGGGGGATGATGTCTCGGTTTAATTTTGCCAATGTAGTCAATCCTTTAACTCGTTCTGGGTTGGCTTTTGCGGGAGCAAATAGGGCATTAAAAGAAGGGGAAATTACCGCCAATGCGGAAGATGGACTGCTGACGGCACAGGGGACTATAGGATTAGATTTAACGGGCACTGCTTTGGTGGTTTTGTCTGCTTGTGATACGGCTTTGGGGAGGAAAGCTATTGGCGAGGGGGTAATTGGTTTAAGGCGTTCTTTTATTGTGGCGGGGGCAGAAACTCTGGTGATGAGTTTATGGAAAGTCCCGGATGTTCCCACGGCGATTTTGATGGAAAGATTATATCATAATTTGTTTCAAAATCAACTGGGACGCACGGAATGTTTAGAGGAGGCGCAGGCTTATTTAAGAAATTTAACCTTGGGGGAAATGCGGGAAAAATGGTTAACGCAAGCTGCCATTGATAAAGTAAGTTTGGCGAGTGATAAGAGTGCGGTATTTCTGATAAGTTTGAGTAAAAAGGCGGATAATTTTCAGCCGTTTGGTTCGCCGTTTTATTGGGCGGCGTTTGTTTGTATCGGCGACCATCGAAAGATGCGAAGTTAGGGGCAAGCAGTTCTGTAGGGTGGGCAGTAGGGGCGATTCGCGAATCGCCCCTACTATGTAGGATATTAAAAATAGGCGTTAATTTCCGCTAAAAATATATAATTTTTGTTACAATTATTGCAGCAATACCGATTATACTGAAGTGACAAAATTAACTAATATCTTGAAGGATGAACCAGGGAAAATCTACAGTGAATGAGTCGCCAATGTCTGTGCAGGCGGTGGGGATAACTCTGGGTATTTGTGCGCTGTTTGGTGGTGCCCAGGTGGCAGTGAAAGTGGCTTTAGGGGGGTTTACACCTTTGTTTTGTGGGGCTCTGGCTTTTACGATGTCAACTGTGGGATTGTGGGTTTATGGCTATTTGCGGGGGGAAAGATTGCAACTGCCATCACGGCAAGTTTTGCCACTGCACTTGATTTCGGCGTTTTTGTTTGTGTTATTTAATGGTACGGCTTTGATGGGACAACAGTTGACTTTAGCTAGTCGAGCGAGTATTTTTCTGGCTAGTCACCCGTTTTTTGTGGTGTTGTTCAACTATTTTACTCCCAGAAGGCAGCGGCTGAATGGTGGGGTGTTGATGGGGTTGGGTTTGGCTTTTGCGGGAGAGGTGGTGGTGTTTGGGGATAAGCTGGCGGCGTCTAGTGGTGCTAGCTGGTTGGGGGATGGTTTAATGATGGTGGCATCGGCGCTGTTGGGATTGATTATTATTTATCTGCGCACTGTCACTAATTATGTTTCTACCATTGAGGCGGTTTGGTGGCAATCGGTGCTAAGTGTGCCGTTTTTTTGGCTGGGAGCGTGGCTGTGGGAGTCGCCGCTGCTGATACCGGCGGGTTTTGCGCCTTGGTGGGCGTTGGTTTATCTCAGTGTGGGGGTGAATGCGATCGCCTTTGCCACCCGTGCGGAGCTATTTCGCCGCTACAATGCTAATTCTATCTCCTCATTTATGACAATTTCCCCAGTGATGGGGGTAATTTTGGCTCATTTGCTGCTGGGAGACCCGTTAAATTGGGGCGTTGGGGTAGGTGGAGCGGTGGTGTTCGCGGGTGTGTTGCTGGTTTATCGCTATAGCTAGGTTGGCGGTGGCATTGCATACACTATTTTGCGAAATTTGTCAAGCATCCAAATCACAGGTGGTGGGGTGGCAAGTTCACGAAATCCACGGGGGAGCGATCGCACCCGTCCCACTGCGCATCACCGATGATGGTGAAAGCATAAAAATTCAGCACTCACACTCAGGTTAACAGCGATGCTTTCTTTCTCACTAAATCCAGAATCTCAATTTCAACCCACATACCAGCTAGTCGCTCCCGCTGGGGAAAACATCCCGGTGATGCTGGTTTCTCAGGCGCAGAGCTTCAGATATCTGGTGATTTCCCGCCTAGAATGGGAAGGCGACAGTCCCGCCGTGTATGAATGGCACCCCTCGGAAGGCGTCACCTGCCAAGGGGTCAAATTAGAGGCTTTAGAAATTCTCCCTTTGGCAGATAATTCTTGGCAAAATTCCTGCCAAATATCGATCGTCTAGAATGGGGTTGATGTGGCTATTGCTGTTTGAGGACGAGGAAGGTGATATCATCATAAACCTTTTGCTGGCCAATGTGCTGGTACAGGTTATGAATAATAGCTTGCTTGATTTCCTTGGCCTCGCGATGGGCATTGGCTGCCACTATAGATATGAGCCGGTCTAACCCATATTCCACACGATCGATATCAATAGCTTCGGTAATGCCGTCGGTGTATAGCAATACCACGTCCCCAGGGTTTAACTTCACCTCAACCGTGGCGATAAAATCGGCGATATTATCCACTAAACCCAGAGGAAAGCCTAAATCAATAGTTTCGATGCGCTGGACTTGCCCGGTGGCGCGTACCAGGATCATTTCTTCATGCTGACCGCTAATTTTTAGGTGTCGATCGCGATAATCCACCACAGCCAGAGTCATATTTTTATCAGAATTCATCCGCTGCAAGTTACCAAATATCGCCGTGTTGAGAAAAGTTAAAAATTCTCCGGGATGATTTTGCTCGCTGGCGAGGAGAGTTCTCACCCCCATTTGCGCCATTAGCATTAACATCCCGCTTTCTAATCCATGTCCGGTGACATCACCAATGCCGATTTTCACTCCTGATGAATGGGGGAGTACATCGTAGTAGTCGCCGCCGACTTCCGCCGCTGGTTCCATAAATCCGGCAATTTCTAATCCTGGTATTTGCCGCAATTCCTCTGGGGTAGGTAAGAGCATCTGTTGCAGGCGGCGGGTGACATCTAACTCGGCGCTCATCCGCAGATTATCTGCTTGTAGCTTGTCGTTGAGAGCGGCAATTTCTTGGTTGGCTTCGCCGAGCTGTTGGTTGGCTGTAGCCAGTTCCGCTGTGCGCTGGTTTACTTTATCTTCTAGGGTTTGATAGAAGCGAGCATTTTCAATAGAAATCGCCGCTTGGGCTGATAAGATGTTGAGGATTTCCAAGCGTTCTGGGGTAAAGGCTCCAGGGGTGAGATTGTTTTCCAGATAAAGAATGCCAATGAGTTTGCCGCCATTAATGATGGGGGTACATAAAAGGGATTTGGGTTGATGCTGGATAATGTACTGGTCCGCGGTCCAGTTGGTTTCTTTGGTAGCATCGGTGAACACCAAAGGTGCTAAGGTGTGACTGACGTAATTAAGGATCGTCATGGGGAGTTCTTCCCTAGAGGAGATACTCACGGTGCTAGATTTGGCCATTAAATCGTCAGCGACGGCTACGGTTTCAATGGTAATTTGGTCTTTTTCCACCAAAGCCAGAGCCCCTTTAGAGGCGCCCGCATTTTCCAGCGCTAGCTCCATTAAAGTGGAAAGTAACTGATCGAGGCGAATGGCACTGGAGATAGCTTGAGAGGCTTTGATGACGGCTTCTAAATCGAGCAACTCCCCACTACCGCTGCTGGTGTTAGTGACATTTGTATTGGTGATGTCGGTAATAGTTTGGCGAGATTGGGGCTTTTTTTCCCGGTTAATGATGGGGGCGAGTAGTTGGGGATAGCGCTGTTCTAAATCGGCAATTTTGGCTTTGGCTCCCCAACGGCAATAGGCGTAATAGCTATCAATGAGGTAGGTTTGGGCGATTTTGGGTTTGCCCCAACCCAGATAGAATTTGGCGGCTAGTTCGCCAGCGATCGCCTCTTCGTTGTGGTAATCATTTTCCCCGGCGCCAGCGATGGCGCGATCGTAATATGCCATTGCCTCCACATAAGCGCCCAACACCCGATGTCTTTCCGCCTCCACTAAATCAAATTTATGCTGGTGGTTCATCGGCCCGTGTTCTGCCCATAACCGCATTTTTGCCTGATTTTCACTCAATTTTGTGAGGATTGTCGTTTTTTCTGCCTCCGTAGCATCATTAAACACACCTAAATAGGCGAGAGATTCATAAAAATAGAACACCGGCACCGAAAGCATCGCCGTGACACTGCTTAAATATGGTGCTGCCAGCTTGCTATTTTCTACAGCTTCAGTCAAGTTACCAAATAGATAGGCCAAACTCAACTTGCTGAGATAAAAATTAAAAATTCCCACGCCATCTTTCGCTGCCAGCAGTGCCGGGAGTGATTCCCGCTCATTATAGAATTCCCCCACCAACTCCCAAGGATGGATATATGTCTGTTGCAGATTCAAAATTACTTGGCTAAAAATGACATTGTAAGTCAGAACCCCTTGTTGGTGCAGATAAATTAGAGTGCCTCGGTATTTTTTCAGTTTGTCTTCCACTTCCGTGAGGTCAAGACCGCTAAAATATGCGTAGATCGAGGCAAACCCCAGGGCAAAGCCCGCTTGTTCTATCTCTCCGGTGGCGATCGCCAAGGAGGATGCCTGCTCAAAAATCCCTAAAGTTTCTTGGGCGTGATGTTTCCAATGTCGGGTAAAGGCGCCGACTTTGACTAAAACCTGGCTTTTGATATTGGTACTCTTTAAAGCATCCATCAACTTCACTGCCATCTCGCCGAAGCGATAGCCAGATTCTATGTCATTACACAGCCCGATTAAAATGATGCCATAATCACCATAGCCGCAACCGGATAAGCTGGTATTGCCATATTTAACCGATAATTTCACCTGTTCATAACCCAGGAGGAAAAATAGGGCAGGTTCCGCTCGATAGCTGGGGGGGACTAACCGCACCACGATTTTGATGGCTGCCAGCTTGCTGGGGTCTGCCATTAATGGTAAATTAATCAAATCCTCAATGTTGTGGCTAGCTAAATCAGCTTGAGTTTCTACCAGTCCTCGCTGAATATCTGCTGCTGTGGGGGCCGCAGGTAAGCTGACGCCCAATAGTTGCAGCACTTCTAAACCCAGCTTAATCGAGCTTTTGAGGTTCCCCTGTACGTCAGCAGCCAGGATTTTCAGGTCATAAACTTTTACTTTGTCCAGCACGGTTTTAGCCTGACGCAATACCACCTCAGCTAATTGCTCCATCTCTGGAAAGTTGCCGCAGAGGAAGGCTGCCTCGGCGGCATTGGAGTATAAAGCTAAGGTGAGGTTATATTGCTGTGACCAACTGGAATCTGGCAGCAGATTGATGCCTGCAGTTAAATATTTTAAGGTGGCAGCATAAGCGATAGCGGCTTTAGCTTTGAGTCCGGCTTTGAGGTTTAATTCTGCTAGTTCTTCTCGCTCGGATGCTGAGACGATCGCCCCGGCTCCCAGATTTAACTGGTTAACGATATCAAAAATCGCCTCTTCCCATTCATCTTCGCTGAGGTTGTGGCTGTTTTGTAGCAGCAGACGGCCAATTTCCCGGTGAGTTGTCTGTTTTGCGGCTTCGGGAATCAAAAAATAGGCGGCTTGCTGAACGCGATCGTGCAAAAAGCGATAAAATACCGAAAACTCAGCATGAGCAGTAGAGATATTCCCCAAACTCTCCTGTTCTTCCTCAGCGAAAAATTTGTAAGTATCGGTTTCCGGCACAACTAACCCCTCCGCCAAGGCACTCCATAAGTCAGCCGCCGTATCTGGGAGAGATTTCTGATAAACTACCGCCAGAGTGCTTAAATCAAACAAGTTGCCAATACAAGCCGCCAGTTGTAAAACCCGCTGGGTATCAGCGGGGAGCTTTTGCAACTGAGCCGCCATAAACTCCACCACATCATCACTAGCCGCCAACATTCTCACGCGAGCTAAGTCACATTGCCAGTAACCCCTAGTCAGATCAAACCGGATGAACCCTTCTTCATGCAGGTATTTCAGGAATTGATTGGTAAAAAAGGGATTGCCCTGAGTTTTGGCAAACAGCAGCTCGGTTAATGGAGACGCCAATGGCAACGGACAAGAGAGGGTATCCGCCACCAAGTGATTAAGAGCATTTTTGTCCAGAGGTGCTAAGGTAATTTGATTCACTGCTGTAGCGGAATGTTTTGTAATCTCTGCCACCGTCAGCATCAGAGGATGAACCTCCGAGACTTCATTATCTCGATAAGCTCCCACCAGCAGTAAATATCGGGTATCTGATTCGCAACTGAGTAATTTTAGCAGTTGTAAAGAGGCGGTATCTGCCCACTGCAAATCATCGAGAAAAATCACGAGGGGATGGGCCGCCGTGGCGAACAGTTGGATAAATTTGGCAAAAAGTAAATTAAACCGATTTTGAGCGGCTATTCCTTCTATTTCTACGATGGATGGTTGCTGGCCTAGCAGCAGCTCTAATTCGGGAATCACATCGATAATGACTTGCGCTTGCTCCTCTAATGCGGCTACAATTTCCCTTCTCCAGACAGCGAGAACTGCGGGAGCTTCGGCGAGTAACTGCCGGATTAAATTTTGCAAGGCTTGCACCCAAGCGGACAGGGGGATATCCCGCTTGAATTGGTCAAATTTGCCTTTGATGAAATAACCACGCTGGCGGAGAATAGGTTGGTTGACTTCCGCAACTACTGCGGTTTTGCCAATCCCGGAAAATCCGGCGACTAGCATCATTTCCGTATTACCTTGGCTGACTCTTTCAAAGGCTTGAAGCAGGGTTTCCACTTCCCCGGTTCGTCCATAGAGTTTTTCGGGAATATTGAAGCGATCGCTCACATCCCGCGTGGCTAGCTCAAAAGCCGATATCTTCCCTGTAGCCTCATATTCCTGCCAGCATCTTTCCAAGTCATAGCGGATACCAAAAGCCGACTGATATCGGTCTTCCGCTGTTTTGGCCATCAGTTTCATCACCATATCACTCAATACCAGAGGAATGGCGGGATTTATTTCTATGGGAGGGGTAGGCTTTCTGGCAATATGGCAGTGGACTAGCTCCATCGGGTCTGTTGACTGGAAAGGAAGTACCCCGGTCAGCAGCTCGTATAATGTGACCCCCAAGGAGTAAAAGTCGCTGCGGTAGTCGATACCCCGGTTCATGCGTCCGGTTTGTTCCGGCGACATATAGGCGAGGGTTCCTTCTAAGATGTTGGGGTTAGCAATTTCCTGATTTTCCTTGGGTAATAAGGAGGAGATGCTAAAGTCAATCACTTTTACTTGTAGAGTTTGCGGATTAATTACAATATTTTCCGGCTTGATGTCTTTATGAATAATGCGATTGTTGGATATTCCTTCTAAAGCTCGGACAATCTGAATTGCTATCTGAAGATATTCCCGGCTGCCAAATTCTTGATGATTGGTCGTTTGTCCTTGGTCATTGGTCATCTGACCTGGTTCGGTTGACAATGTGCTAGGGACTAGGGTGCCGGGACTAGGTACACCTGGCGATTTTACATGATTCTGGATATATTTCAGGAGAGAAATTCCGCCAAAGTCTTCCATGACTATGGCTAAACTATTCCCATATTTTTCTAGGCTCAGGTATTTAACTGTTTCTGGTAAATTTAGATTTTTGCCAATTGCATACTGATGGCGGAACTGCACCAGTTCGGCTACAGTGGGAGCCTCACTGCTGAAAATTTTGATAATAACGGGTTTTTGATTGGATACTGCAATGCCTCGATAAACTCTGGTTTTGTTCCCGCTGTGAAGCTGTTCGCCGATGATATAGCCTGGAAGTGGGAGCATAGCAAAAAATGCAATTAATTTGAAAAAATGTGCTGGGTTTTGGTTTTTTAAGAGTTTTAATTCCAATTGTCACCAGTCCCGATCGAGATGGTGTCGCCTCGATGGTACGGGTTAAGTGCCGTTGGCGCCTACAGTGGGAGCGATCGTCCGTTTCACCATAGGCAAACGCCCCTACTATTCTCGGCACAGCAGCAAAATGGAATTTTCGCTCTTACTATTGCATCGATCGCCCCGAACCCCAAGCCCAATAGCAGGTCACACAGGCGCCAGAAGCATCCCACCACCAGTCTTTCAGGGGTATTGAGCCTTATGGTTCCTGTCTCTATCAGGTATTCTTGCCCACTAATCTTAGCACGAAACGGCGGCTTTCCAAGGGACTTTTCGGTTTTTGTCCCTAGTGCCGAGTCATTTGTAAGGGCAGGTTGAAAAAGAACCAAAGGACTTTTGACAAATCAAGGCCAATGGTTGCTCACCAGGGGTTTGGCGGCTAGAGCGAGGAGGTAGGCGGCTCCCGCCACTAGGATAATGGTGGCACCAGAGGTGAGGTTAAAGGAGTATGATAGCCACAGGCCAGCAGTGTTGAACACAATGCCGAAAAGGCTGGCCAGGAACATCATCCATTTAATATCTTTCACAAATAATTCCGCGATCGCGGCGGGAATGGTCAGCAACGCCACCACCATAATTAAACCCACTATTTGCATCAACATCACCACCGTCACCGCGATCGCACACATCAGCAGCATATAAATCGCATCTACTGGCACATTCCTCACCGTGGCAAAGGTTTCGTCAAAGGAAATTGCCAGCAATTCTTTATACAACAGGGTGACAATTAGTAAGGTACAAGCATCTAGCACTAAGAGCAAGAGCAATTCCCGGCGGGGTACGGTTAAAATACTGCCAAACAGGTAGCTCATTAAATCACCTTTGTAACCCTCGGTGAGGTCGATTAAAATAATCCCCACGGCCATGCCGATCGCCCAAATCACACCGATGATAGTATCGGCTCGCTGTCTGGTTTTCCGCTGCACTGCTCCCATCACCAAACCCGCCACCACACTAAAGCCGATCGCGCCCCATACCGGGTCAAACCGGAAGAAATACCCCAACCCAATCCCCCCATAAGCCGCATGCACAATACCGCCGCTGATAAAAACAATCCGGTTGACCGTCACCAAAGTTCCCACAATGCCGCAAGCAATGCTCACCAGCACCCCTGCAGCCAGGGCATTCTGCATAAATTCTAATTGCCAAACTTCCAGCATATCCCCCCTAACTAATATTAGGTAATAGGTAAATCGCATTCATAGATTTGTGAGCCTAGGGGCAAAGCATCGGCAATTAGATATTACTGGTGAACTGACAATATTTCAGTGGCAAGACTTCCCCCTTACCCCGCGTTGGTTCCTGGCGCAGTTGGCTGGCATAATGATAAGGCAATAACCGCCGGTTGAGATAAACCAAGTTTTTGGCCAAACTGGAAATCGAACCTAAATCGTGAGAAATCATCACAATTGTGATAAATTGATTTAATTCTTGCAAAATACTGCCCACCTGGTCGGTCATTTCCGGGTCAATATTCGCCGTCGGTTCGTCTAAAAGTAAAATTTGCGGTTCCGTCGCCAACGCCCGGGCAATATAAACTCGCTGTCGCTGTCCCCCAGATAGCTCACCTAAAGGACTGTGGCGCATTTCTAACAGATTAACACTCTGGAGAGAACGAGCCACAATTTCATCATCTTGGGGGGTGTATGGTTGAAAAAGGCGGCGTTTCCCCAAGCGACCCTGACGCACCACATCCCAGACACTGATGGGAAAGGCGCGATCGAATTCTACCGCTTGCGGCACATAACCCACATACTGCCGTGCCTGTTTTGGCCCTCTTCCCAAAATACTCACTTCCCCTTTACTCGGCGAGAGTAACCCCAGCAGCACTTTGAGCAGGGTAGTTTTCCCGCCGCCATTCGGCCCGACAATACCGATATAGTCCCGCTCTTGCACAGATAAATTGACATCTTGCAGGATATATTCCCGATCGTACTTCGCCCACAGGTTACGGATCGCTAATACTTCCCCCAAATTCCCACTATCAGTCATCGGCTCTACTGCTGCTAAATTCACAATTCCTCCTGCCACCTCAACCAATTACCACAAGAAACACCGCCGACATCACGCGAGCCAATTTATCCGTAACTTGGCGCATATTCTCCAACCAATTCGGTGTCAGCGTATCGAGTAAAATCACTTCCCCGCCAATTGCTTGAGCAATAGTTTCTGCACTCTTGGTGCTAAACTCCGGCTGGGCAAAAATTACCTTAATTCCCTCTTGCTTCGCCCGCTCAATTAACTGCGCTAGTTCAGCGGCGCTCGGTTCGGTGCCGCCAACTTCAATGGGAATCATTTCTAAGTTATAAGCCTTAGCAAAATATGCCCAAGACGGATGAAATACCATAAATTTGCGGGTTTTTACCGCCGCCAAGGTACTGCGGATATCTCTGTCCAAAGCATCAATATCCCCTAAAAATTTATCCAAATTAGCCCGATAAACTGACTCCCCATTAGGGTCTAATTTCACCAGTGCCCCATAAACCGTCTCCGCCTGCTGCTTCACCAAAGGCGGTGACAGCCAGATGTGCGGGTCCGAGGTTGACGGCTCCCCATCCATTGCTTCTTTTTCGCCGTGGTGGTTTTCCCCGGCTTCATCCTCGTGGTGGTGATGCGCCACCATCGGTAGTAACTCCACACCCTCGGCGGTATCCACTACCTGTAATGAGCGGTTGGCAGCTTTGATGCGGTTCATCCAGGCGCTCTCGAATTCTACCCCGATGCGGAAATAGGCTTGACTTGTCGCCAGCATCTTTAACTGCTGCGGTTTCGGTTCGTAGGTGTGGGGGTTCGCTCCCGGTTCTACCATCGCGTTTACTGTCACCCGGTCTCCCCCGATGCGCTCCACAAAATATTTTTGCGGCGGGATGCTCACCGTCACTTGCACTTTTGCCTCAGATGTAGATGTCTCCAGCACAGAGCCTGTCCCGTCAGCGGGGACTGTGGGGGCAACAAAGCGACACCCCCACAGAGGCACCACCCCCAACCACAGCGTCACCGCCACGAGATACAACCGCTTCACCATTTCCGGAACCGAGGATAATAATGATTATCATTCTGTATCATATCCCAATTGCGGCGCGTTGCTGTATGAGTTTTACTTTTTTTTAATGTAAAAGATTGCAGATATGCAATATTTGGGTGCGGCTGGGCTAACAAGGCCGATCGCTGAGCAGTTCAAGATAGGTGGCGGATTCACCACAGAGCGATCGGTCGGTGGTGAGGGCGATTTGCATATCTCTAAAACACCCCTCACCTCTTACCTCACCTATATCATTCCGCCATATCCTCGACTAATTCTCCAAAAAAACCTTGCTCCCTTACAGCATCATAATTTTGCACCACTTGCCTTAAACCCAATAAATTCTCAAGCTCCCGCGCCTCTTTAGGGATTAAATCTCCTCGTCCGGCAGCATATATAATTTCACCCAACATAATTAATTTAGATTCTACAGGAATCTGATGGCGATGTCCCAACTCAATTCTTTCTTTAATGCTATTGAAAACGCTGGTCATTATCCAATTCTTCTCGCTTCAACGTCATTAGTCATTTTTCCTTGGTAACATGTCATTAGAGCAATAACCAAATTAAGCACCGCCAATGATGATTAATACCTATCATATCTCAGGATGGGCGTGGCGGTGGATTGAGTTTACTTTTCTTAACAAAAATCTGGAGAAAACCGAGGAGTAATTGGGTTAAAATTGGCTGAGAGAGCCAAAAAAAATAAACCAGGAGACTACAAAACCATCTCCACCTCCCCCATAAAATTGTCCACTGGGGGGTATGACCATCTGGACAAGGTTTGTAGTTGGGCTTTAGCCCTAAAACTGCGAAAAACACTGATAAAATAACGGAAAGCCAAGGAGAATCACGATGTTATTTCAAACACCGGCCCAAGAGGCTTGCTATGATAAAGTCAGTTTGTGGATGCGGGAACTGTTCGGGAAATTTCCCTGTGCAAGGCAAGATATTCCCGGTTTGGGGCTGTTGATGGGTTCAGCTTTGGTGGAAGTGCTGATTTTTCCCTGGGGAGAAGATGACGCCATCATCAATACGCGGTCTTATGTGGTGACTGGGGCGGAGATAACGCCAGAACTAATGCGCTTTCTGCTGGAAGAAAATACGAGCATGATTTTCGGGGGGTTTGGCATAGATAGCAATAATGATATTTTGTTTGAACATACCATTGTTGGTTCTACTTGCGATAAAAAAGAGCTGGAATCATCAGTGATGGCTGTGTTAGAAGTCGCCGACGAGTACGATGATAAAATTGTTGAAAAGTGGGGAGGGGAGCGGGCATTAGATAGAGTTCAGTAGAGGGTGATTAGTCATTGGTCATTGGTCATTGGTCATTAGTCCTTTGACAAGGGACAAATGACCAATTAAGGATGAATTTGCCGTAAAATCAGGCGCAGCCGATCGTAATCATCTTTGAGGAGCAAACTCAAAGCTCGTCCAGCTTGCACTAACCAATCTCTGTCTAATTTGCGCAGTTGATAAACCTCGCGAATGGTGGCTGCTGTCAAAGCATCTACTGGGGCTCCCGCAACTTGTAGCAGGGTTCTGAGGAAGTCTAGTTCTTGAGTAAACTCAACGATTTCTAAGGGGGTGCATAAGTAAACTGCCTGGTGAATTTGGGGCGGACGGGGGGGGATGTATTGACGAGTGCGACGGAGGGAAGAGCGAGAATGATTTAAGCCTTCTGGGGGGGAAGTAAACCCTACAATAGCTGCCCGAAATTCGGTTTTGAGCATGGCAAAAATCTGGGGTTGCTGCTCGCGTAACCCTTCCAAAGACAAACCTAAAGCCCGGGCGCGGTGAACGGAATCAATGGGGGTCGTAGTGGCGTGATAAACTATGGCGTAGATATCATTACCCGACTCTTCATCGCTGGCTCTGACCCAACTGCCAAAAGGTGGCATCGCGGGAAAGCTGAGGTCTTCTGGGTCTAAGCATTGGGCGAGAAATTCCGTAGTGGCAGTTTCGATGACTTCGGCGATGTGGTTGGGTTGCCGATCGGGAGTGGTGAATTGCGGGAGGGGGAGACGCATAGGGAGACGGGGGGACTAGGGGACGGGGGGACTAGGGGACGGGGGGACGGGGGGAGTGTGGGGAGTGTGGGGAGTGTGGGGAGTGTGGGGAGTGTGGGGAGTGTGGGGAGTGTGGGGAGTGTGGGGAGTGTGGGA
>DVDU01000048.1 GCA_015296065.1 Oscillatoriaceae cyanobacterium M33_DOE_052
CGGCGAGTGGGAGAATTGGCTCTGAGAAATGCTCTTAACGCGGTAAGTGGGGAAGTGCAGGAGGATATAGAGCAGGCGATCGGTCGGAGTGGGAAAATTTTGCCTTCGCCATTGTTCAGGGTTCCATAGGAGATGGGGAGACTGAAGGTCAGAAACCGGGTTTCTAGACGAACAATCTCGTTAGGAACCGGAAAATAAAGGTGAGAAACCCGGTTTCTTTCCATTCCTCGAATCGTGGCATAATTTAAACAGGGTCAACCTTGGGGATGAACCATGCAGCGGGATGAAGTTATGGCAATTTTGGCACAACACCGCGATCGGCTAAAAGATTTTGGTGTCAAGTCTTTGGCAATTTTTGGCTCTACGGCTCGGAATGAAGCTAGACCAGATAGCGATGTGGATATTTTAGTGGAGTTTGACGGTCCGGTGACGTTTGACTGCTATATGGATGTCAAATTTTACCTGGAAGACTGCCTGGGGAGGCGAGTTGATTTGGTGAGTAAACTAATGCTCAAACCCCTAATTCGCCCCCAGGTCGAACGGGAGGCTATCTATGTCTCGTAGTATCCGACTATACTTAGAAGATATCCTGACTTCTTGCTCCAAAGTGAGGCGATACACTCAAGGAATGAGCTTTCAGGATTTCCAATCCGACGATCGCACTTATGATGCCGTTTTACGCAATTTGCAGCTTATCGGCGAAGCGGTTAAAAATATTCCTCAAGAAATGCGGTTGAAATATCCAGAGGTTGAATGGCGAAAAATTGCTGGATTGCGTGATATTTTAGCTCATGCTTACTTTACCGTAGAAGACGAAACACTCTGGGATATCGTGGAAACCAAAGTAACGCCATTGCAAGAGTTGGTGCAGCACATCTTAAAAGTGGAGTTTCCTGATGTATAAAAGGGGCGATCGGCCTGATTCTCTCATCCCTCAGAATAAGCCCGACCTGCCTAAGTCAAAATTAGGTTATGTGTGGATACATTACTATCGGTTGCGCCATCCATATTCTGTTTCTTTGATTGTCCATGTATGTCCACAGTTTTGGCAAGATAATTCAACTGTTTTTTCCCAATCAATCGTCATTTGATGGTGCAGTTTGCCGTCATGTCCTTGATGATAATGATGATGATAATGGGGATGTTTCTTCACTACAAACCTGTGAATTCTTTTTTCTGATGGCAAATCTGCATCATTTTTTTTACACTTTGGGCATGACGTTGAAAAAGCTCTTTTTGTATTTTGCCATAAGTCTTCCCAAAATTTCATAACAACCTCTTTTGATACTGTAAATCCAATCAGCAAAATTAAGTTTTGTTTTCCTGCTTTCCTGGTTGGATAAGTCAGTCAGGCAATGCCATTATTTTTTGCTATTTTCGTAATAGTCAACAATTGCCCACCCAAGAGTTTCAGTGATAGAAGCAGCAGTAACCATATTAGCTGCATTTCCTACTCCTGGAACATATTTGATGATGGCATTAAATGTCTCAACTCCTATAAAACTCGATAGACCTGTAGTTATTATAGACATAGCTGCTGCTCTATCAAGAGTTTTTCCGAATTCAGCCGCCAATTCAATTGTCATGTTGAGTTGAACAGCACCAATCACAAAGCGGTCTCCCGGAATTTGGGCGGTGGCAAACCCAACTGCTGTAGCTTCCGTCGCCGCTGCATGAATAATAGCATGTAAACGGGCTCTGCGACTAGGCATGAAATGTTTCAGATGATTAAGGATCACCAAAATCATAAAATTATTATCCTTGAATCGGCTTGCGATCGTTTCCCTAATTCTATTCTGTCGCATTTATATGCGACAACCTTAAAACAGTACATTCAGTACCCAATTCCCCTAACTATCCTGAAAAAATTGTGGTATGATTCGGTTCAATTCGGTGAAAACGGTAGGATTCAGTGTTATACAGTACCTTGCATCTTGATATTCTCCCCAGACCGGTTATCTATTACAGGGATATGACAACCCCTCTCTGACACCAACCGCAGGGGGACCGTCACTAGACCTGGATATAGGGGTATTCCTCCTTCCCACTCCTTCTACAAGAGGGACAACCACCCAGTAGGGACCATGCGCCGCCACCCTGAAAAAATTAGGATTCGGGACAATTCAGTTGACACGGTAGGATTCGGTGTGATACATTACCTGAAATATGGATAAATTTACCATATCAATTAAATTGCAGACTTGTAACTTTAGTGTTGTCAAATATTCATCTGCCATCACATATGGATGCTGAAGATGTTTTACGATGGGTTGAGAATTTGATTGCTCAGAAAACTGGAGAACCACTCACACCCATACAGGAAGCTATCATAACTGGTGTTTGGCAGCGACAAAAATATCCTCAAATAGCTAAAGATTTTAATTGCAGTACCTCTCACGTCAAAAAAGAAGCTGCTAAGTTATGGGAAAAGCTGGGTGAAGAATTAGGAGAAGACCTCAACAAATTTAATTTTCGCTCCAAGCTAGAAAAAAAACATAGAATTTCCCAATCTACCAAAGGAGACTGTTTATTACAGCAAATTGATATCAATATTGGTGGGCAATTAATCCAAACTATAAAGAATAAAGAAACTCATTCCTCCTCTCCGCCTGAGTCGTCCCAAAACTCCCAACCAACCCCTCAACATCCCCGCATAGACTTAAACGACGCACCGACACCGGCTATCTTCTACAACCGCACCGACGAGCTTACCACCCTTAAACAGTGGATTTTAGAGTCAAACATCAGCCTCATCACCCTACTGGGACTGACCGGCACTGGCAAAACCGCACTCGCAGTGCAGCTAGTCCAACAAATTCAAGCTGAATTTGACTTCATCATCTGGCGAAGCCTTGCAACAGCGCCATCCCTGCCCACCCTGCAAACAAACTTAATTGAATTCCTC
>DVDU01000149.1 GCA_015296065.1 Oscillatoriaceae cyanobacterium M33_DOE_052
GGAGAAAGCAATCCCAAAAATTTGGCTCCAGAAGCGGTTAGCCGTCACCATCGAGTAGGTTTCTTCGGCTTGGGTGGGTTCAAAGGCGCGGAAGGTGTTGGAACCTTCACCATCTTGGAACAGGGTATTTTCCACCGTGGCACCGTGGATGGCGCACAGGAGGGCACCACCGAGAATCCCCGCCACGCCCATCATATGGAAGGGGTTGAGGGTCCAGTTGTGGAAACCTTGTAAGAAGAGGATAAACCGGAAGATGCCAGCGACGCCAAAGCTGGGAGCAAAGAACCAGCCAGATTGACCCAAGGGGTACATCAAAAACACGCTGACAAACACGGCGATCGGGCCGGTGAATGCCAGGGCGTTATAGGGCCGCAGACCCACCAAGCGGGCGATTTCCAATTGGCGCAAGCAGAAACCAATCAGGGAAAAGGCACCGTGGAGCGCTACGAATGTCCACAGACCACCCAGTTGGCACCAGCGCACGAAGTCCCATTGGGCTTCGGGGCCCCACAGGAACAGCAGGGAATGACCCAGACTGTTGGCGGGGGTGGACACAGCCACGGTGAGGAAGTTGCAGCCTTCCAGGTAGGAGGAGGCTAAGCCGTGGGTGTACCAAGAGGTGACGAAGGTGGTGCCGGTGAGCCATCCCCCGATCGCCAGATAGGCGCAGGGGAACAGCAGGATGCCGGACCAACCGACGAACACGAACCGATCGCGTTTTAGCCAGTCGTCGAGCACGTCAAACAAGCCGCGCTCGGCACTGCGTCCAATGGCAATTGTCATATCTTTGGTTTATTTCCTTGAAATCGAGAACCGCGAAATCGCGATTTCCTAGGTTTCTAATTAAGTTAACATAACTATATATTATTTTGGAAAAATTTAGCCAAACTCCCCCCAAATTAAATCAGGCGGGGAGCCCAGCCCCATTTCTCTACTCTAGACGGAGGTTCTGAATGACTGCTGACACTGCCACCAATAGCTCGCTGGTGATTCACCAGAAGGTTCTAGGCTCTCGCCGCTTCAGCAACTATTGGTGGGCCACCGTTGTCTCCGGAGGAGCCTCCGGTTTTCTCCTAGCCGGGATTTCCAGCTACCAGCAAGTTAACCTGCTCCCCTTCACCGACGCCACCCAACTCACTTTCATCCCCCAAGGCATCGTGATGGGCTTTTATGGAGTCGCCGGACTGCTCCTAGCACTCTACCTCTGGCTGACAATTATCCTGGATGTGGGTGGTGGCTACAACGAATTCAACAAACAAACCGGCCAAGTCCGCATTTTCCGTTGGGGATTTCCCGGCAAAAACCGCCGCCTCGACCTCACTTATCCCACCGCCGACGTGCAGGGAATTCGCTTGGAAGTCAAAGAGGGACTCAACCCTCGGCGGGCTCTCTACCTCCGGGTGAAAAACCGCCAACCCATTCCCCTCACCCGTGTGGGACAACCCATGTCTTTGTCCGAGCTGGAAAATGAAGGCGCCACCTTGGCTCGCTTCCTCGAAGTGCCTCTGGAAGGTTTGTAAATTCTGCGGTATCAATTCCACAGAGATTGTAGGGTGGGCATTGCCCACTCTCCGAGCCGGAACATCCCTCAATCCCAATCATCATCTGGGCAATGCCCACCCCACCTGCGATAAAAATTAACTTATATTAAGTCCCTATCATTTTCAATGGTTGATTAAGCGGGTACTTAGCTGGCGGAGGAAGCAATACCTCCGGGCAGTCCTAGTGTGATGATGAATGCAAAAGCGCAACTCGTTTCTAGGTAGTGGCATATGGAACCCAAAATCGGTCGCTGGTTGGTTTCGGTGATTATAGTATCCTGTTTGCTGGTGGGAGGATGCGTTTCTGGGCAAGCGGTATCGAACGATTCTGCCGCTCAGAACAGTCCCTCATCTCCAGCAACTCAACCCAAAGACATGCAAGCAAATAATCTACCCCGCCTGGAAGGCAAAGCTACCGTGGTCCTGGTGGTGAAAGGCAAAAGCATCACCTTAGAAGTGGATGGCACTAATGCCCCCATCACGGCTGGCAATTTCGTTGACCTCGTACAGCGGGGCACCTACAACGGTTTGGTGTTTCACCGGGTGGTACGTGACCCCCAACCGTTTGTAGTTCAAGGTGGCGACCCCCAAAGCAAGGACCCAAGTTTTCCGGCGGCTCGTTTGGGCACCGGCGGTTTTGTGGACCCCCAATCGGGCGAGCGGCGCTATATTCCTTTGGAAATTAAGCCGGAAGGGGCTGAGGCGCCAATTTATAGTAAGACTTTTGAAATGGCCGGAATTGCCAAAAAGCCTGTGTTACCTCATACCAGAGGGGCTCTGGCAATGGCTCGCTCCCAAGCTCCTGACTCCGCATCCTCTCAGTTCTACATTGCTTTGGCTGAGCTGGGTTTCCTCGATGGCAATTATGCTGTTTTCGGCTATGTCACTGATGGGATGGATGCGGTGGATGGCATTCAACAGGGCGATCGCATTGACTCCGCCCAAGTCATCAAAGGCTTAGAAAACCTCAAACTCGGCGGTAGCTAACCCCATCCCCGATCGGCTTATCAATGGTGGAAGTGGCAGTAACTGGTATCGGGTTAATTTCCGCATTGGGCCACAGCTTAGAAGCAACCTGGCAACATCTGCTCGCTGGCTCCTCGGGTATCAAACTCCGCCAACCCTTTGCGGAACTGCCACCCCGCCCTTTAGCCCAACTCGGCCCCCTCCCCGCCGACTTCCAGACATTAACCGCAAAAGCACTGCAAGCCGCTCTTACCGACGCCGGTTTAGTCCCCCCCCTGTCTCACTGCGGCGTTGTTATCGGCTCTTCTCGCGCACATCAAGGACGCTGGGAGCAACTAGCTCACCCCAATCATCATCAGTTAGACAGTTGGCTGGAAACCCTCCCCCACATGGCAGCCATCCACACCGCCCGCATTGTCGGCACTACCGGCCCCGTACTCGCACCAATGGCCGCTTGCGCTACAGGTATATGGGCACTATTTCGCGGTTGGGAACTCCTGCAAACCGGAGAATGCCAGCAAGTCATCACCGGAGCCGTGGAAGCCCCCATTACCCCCCTCACCCTCGCCGGTTTCGCCAAAATGGGCGCCCTAGCCACCACTGGCTGTTATCCCTTTGATATCCACCGCGAAGGTTTAGCCCTCGGAGAAGGAGGCGCCATTTTTATCCTAGAAAATGCTGCCCTAGCCAAACAACGCGGCGCCAAAATTTATGGCAAAATTTTAGGTTTTGGCTTGACAAATGATGCCCTTCATGGTAACTATTCCGACCCAGAAGGTAAAAGCGCCAAATTAGCCATCAAGCAATGTTTAGCCATCAGCCATCTGGCACCCACAGATATTCACTACATCCACGCTCACGGCACCAGCACCCAGCTTAATGATAAATTCGAGGCAGATATCATTCAACAAATATTTCCGCATGGCGTACCAGTCAGCTCCACCAAAGGCGCCACCGGGCACACTTTGGGAGCTTCTGGCGCATTAGGTGCCGCTTTTAGCTTCATGGCATTGCAGCAGCAAATATTGCCCCCCTGTGTGGGGTTAAATACGCCAGAATTTGACTTAGATTTTATCATTAAACCCCGCACTTGTCAAAGCGAAAATAGTTTAATTTTTAGTTTTGGTTTTGGCGGACAGAATGCCGTATTAGCTATCGGAAGATAGACAAAAAAAGTTGCAAAATTTTTGGCAAAACTCCTTGACAAACCCGAAAACAGAAGTTATTATAAGGATAATGGAAAAGGTGCGGCCTGTGGATAGGGCATTTTGGGCAAAATTATCGCCCGTAGGGGCACAGCAGCGCTAAAATTGAGCCGAAACGATAAATCTTTATAACGCCGTGCCCCCCACCACGGGAAATTTGGGCGTGGTTGGGTAATTTTGGGAAAATGGGCGCCAAGAACAAGGGCGAAGCACCCCGGTAATAAACTATCGGTAAAAAGCGACAAACCTTTAGCCGGTGTGCTTCTCCCCTACGGGTGAATGTTGGGGTTTTTCGGGGCCATAGGGGCGAAATATCCGCGCTATGAACCTATATATCCTCACCAAGAATTTGTAGGCGGATGCTTCATCCTTACCAAAGTCCCGGCGAAGGAAACTAAGAACCAGAAACCGGAAGCCGAGAAACAGCCACCCGAAACCCGTAGTCGCTAACCACATAAACAAAACCGATCCAGAAGCGACTGGAGCAACGGCAATTTCTGGGGTAGGAGTTCCAAGAACCCCCATGCAGCACACGGAGATTAGATTGTCCGCCAGTTACCCAAGCACTTCCATCCGTAGGTGCATTATTATGATTTTCGTGCCATCTGTCTTGACACCACTCCCAAACATTGCCGTGCATATCGTATAAACCAAAAGCATTAGGAGGAAAACTACCTACTGGGGTGGTTTTTTGTTGATATTGCCCTTTTGGACCGTTGGCGTAGGCTTCCCTTCCGTCACAGTTGGCTAAGTCGGTGGTGATGGTGTCGCCGAAGTGAAATGGGGTGGTGGTTCCGGCTCTACAAGCATATTCCCATTCGGCTTCACTGGGTAAACGATAGGTAATTCCTGTTTTTTGGGCGAGTTTTTGGCAAAATTCTACTGCATCGCTCCAGGTTACACGTTCTACTGGGAGGTCTGAGCCTTGGAAATGGGAGGGGTTTTGCCCCATAATGGCTTGATATTGAGCCTGGGTGATGGGATATTTGCCCAGATAGAATGATGGCACTGTGACTTGGTGTTGGGGACTTTCCGTATCGATTCTTCCTGACTCACTGTCTGGGGAACCCATAAGGAATGTTCCCCCTGGAATGGCTACCATGTCTATGAAAATGCCGTTACCCAAGTCTTGGCGGAAATATGGCGCTTGTCCGTCGCTACTATTGATTACTTCTCCTGTGGAGTTGACGGTAATGGTGGTAAATTTAAAGGTGGGAAGGTTTGGAAAAAGGAAATTTAGTGCTTTTAATACTTCTGTTGCCGACTGATAGCGGTTTTTTACTCCTGTTTCCAGCAATTTATCCAAAATTTCTCCTAACTGGCTGCTGACAGTGGCACCGTTTGGCAAATATTCCCGCCATACCCAGCATCCTTCTACAGCATTATATAGTTTATCAGAACCATCAGTATTGGGTAAACATCTCGTGAGCAGACGGATACAAGTAACGCCTAAACTGTATAAATCACTGGCGGGGTAGGCGATTCCTTGCATCATTTGTTCTAATGGTGCATAACCGGAAGTTCCCACAGTGGTGCCTTGACGGGTTAATAGGGTTTTGGTGTTGGCTTTGGCGACGCCAAAATCAATCAGAGCTAATTTTTGGTCACTGTCACGGCGAATGATGTTTTCTGGTTTAATGTCTCGGTGAATGACTTTATGCTGGTGGATAAAGTCCAAAACTGGTAATAAGTCTTGGAGGAGTTCCCGGATTTTGGTTTCGCTGAAGGGACCGGCTTTTAATTCTTCCTGTAAGGTCTGACCTTTAATGTATTGTTGGACTAAATATTGGTAGGGAATTTCCTGATTATTTCCCGATTGGGGTAAATTTTCTTCAAAATAGGCGTATAATGTGGGTATCTGGGGATGTTCTTCTAGTTGTAAAAGTCTTTCGGCTTCTTGATTAAACAGTTCGGTGGCTTTTTGCAAGGCTCCGGGATTACTTGTCATCCCCGGTTCTGGGGCAAATTGTTTGATGACACATTTGGCATTGCGTCTGTCGATGTCTTCGGCTAAATAGGTTTTGCCAAATCCTCCCTGTCCCAGAGCTTGGGTGATGCGATATCGTCCCCGCAATAGGGAGATTAGCATACTGCCGCATTGTTGGCAATATTCCTGGCGATCGGGGTTTTGGGGGTTGATGCAGTTGGGGTTAATGCAGAGCATGGTAGTTTTTTGTCATTTGTCCTTGGTCATTTGTCCTTGGTCCTTTGTCCTTTGTCCAAAAGACTAAGGAAAAATGACAAATTTGGCCTATATATATGGCCGCATCTTTTCCATTGTTCACATTATATGTCAAGTCAGTTTCGGTGTCAAGGGGTTTGGGGAAAATTTTTTGGCAAAGAAACCGGGTTTCTGCGGTGACTTTTCGTTGTCAACCAAGATTTTTCAAAGAAACCCGGTTTCTGAAGAGTCCCTATTCTCTCCAGGCAAATTCTAGTTGTGGCCAAAATTTTTGACTTTTCAATATCCGGCTGAGGTTAATATCAGTTTCCAAGAGGCAAGTATGACCGCTGTGGGGGAGAATGACTCGTTGGGCGTTGGGGAAGTAATGGAGTAATCGTTCAGATTCGGCGACGGAGGCGAGAATTAGGTCATTGCTGCTGGCGATGAGGAGGACGGGTTTGGTGAATTCATATAGTTGTTGGGGTAAGATTTCAAATTCCCGCATGAGGGCAATTCGCCAGCTTGTGGTGGTTTGGGGGGGGAACTGCATGGCGGCGAGGAGGTTGGCGGCTTGGGTTCGGGTCATGCGTTCTAAGGCGGCTAAGAAGGGTAAAAAACCGATGACGGAAATGGTGTAAAGGGGTGGGGGGAGCCAACCGGTGAGGTGGGAGCCCCATTGGAGCCAGGGACGTTGATTGAAACAGGTGGCGGGGTTGACTAAAATTAGCCGATCGATTAATTCTGGGGCTCGGAGGGCGACTTTGAGGGCGAGACAACCGCCAAAGGATTCGCCGCATAGGTATAGGGGCCGGTGGTTGGTGGCGAGTTCGATTTCTAGGAGATTGACGACTTTTGCGGTTAGCTCATCCCAGGTGGAGAGGTCGTCGGGGGGGATGGTGAGAGTGCGGATGTCAAAACCGGTGGCGAGTCCTTGGGTGATTTGCCATTGGAGGAGTTCGCCACAGCCATCGAGTCCGGGAAGGAAGATGAAAAGGGGTTTTTCTGGTTGTGTGGTGACGGGGGTGAGCATTTTTGTGGTTGGGATGGGGGTTTTAGGGTTGGTGGAGGAGGGTGGTGATTTGGGTGTGGGTGTGATGGAGGATTTGGTTGACGGCGGTTTTGCCTTGTTTGCCGTGGTAGGATTGCCGATCGCTCTGAGTAATCCAGTAGGGATGTCCGATGAGAATGCGAACGCCGTGATAAATGACCACCGGGTGGTTGCCATCTTGTTGAAACAGGGGTTCGGTGGGGTCAAAGAGGCTGAGGATGCGGGTAGGCATTGGGTAGTAAGTGGTTTCTTCCAGGGAAGATATGGCCACGGGGAGGATGGCGAGGTTGGGAATTTGGGCACGCAGGGCCAGGTGTGCGAAGCCGCGATGAAATTCGCCCACGGTGTGGGGGGGTGTGCGGTGGAGCATGGGGGGTGCCCCTTCGGGAAAGATGCCCACGGCGGCTCCATTGTGGAGTAGGGGGATAGTTTGGTGGAAAAAGCTATGCTGTCGGCGATCGGGAGTGTCAATGGGGAAACAGCCAAGTTCCTGAGTAATGAGGTGATTCACTACGGGGACTTTCCCCATATAGTGATGGGTGGCAAAATGGATGGGTCGCTCTAGAGCCGCCATGAGCAGGGGTGCATCCATAAAACTGCGGTGGTTGCTGATGACCAGGAGGGGGATGTCGGGGGGGATGCGGTCCTGATGGTGGATAAAAATCCGCGTCCCGGCGAGTCTGAGGAACCAGCGGGAAATTTGCAGGGGTTTGTCTGTTGGCATGGAGAGAAACTGGGGTAAAACGGTCCGAGGGCGGTTTTGGTCTGGGTAAATCAAGAGTTTGGGCTCGCCATCCCCCCTGGTTGCCCAGAAAGAGGATGAAACAGCCCAAACCGGGGCAAGTCTGGGGGCTGCACCAGCAGGGGTGTTTCACCAGGGCGACAGCGGCAACGGCTGTTTGGCCTGACAATGGGGGGCTGCTTGTACCGCAATCTTACCCTAGGGATTAGGTCTGGGCAAGGTTTGACGGTGGGGTGGTTGGGGGTGGGGAGGATTAACCGGTATGATGGCAAAACTTTAAGATTTCTTGAAGTATTTTCAAAAATCTTCAAATTTAGCATTAAATCTTGATGAATCTCAGGAAATTACTGTTTGATCGGTCAATATGAAGGGGAGGTGAGGCAGTCAATTGAGAAGATAGTAGGGGAATTCACGGAACCAGAGTGGTTGTGATACAATTTAGATCTAACTGCATTGAGGTGGGACAATTCCCAGCCATTTTTACCAGTGCAGACACAGGGACAAGCTCGGAGCCGATCGAGATATCGGTTGTCAAATAAATTTTATGCGGCTCTCCCTTGACCTCAAGGTGGTGGTGAGAAGCTGATGGATCACAGATGTCTGGGCGGTGGCGAGCCGGTTGGTGGTAAGTTAGGTCAAAAAAACAGTCTCACCAGGGGTGGAGGGAAAAATACCTGACACCTATCTGGGGATGGCTGGTGGGCTGTGGATGCTATTAATCGCCAATCAAATATAATTGATAACCCTCATGATAGGATTGAAGAAAAACAATGGGGGTAGTTTTTTATTCCCAATCCATGAACTATACGAATACCAGTAAAAACACGTTTGCGATTACAACTCCGCTTTACTACGTCAACGATGTGCCGCACCTAGGGAGTGCTTATACGACGATCGCCGCTGATGTGGTAGCACGGTTTCAGCGTCTGCGCGGGTTATCTGTGCTGATGATTACCGGAACCGACGAACACGGGCAAAAAATCGAGCGGACGGCGCAAGCCTATGGACGATCGCCCCAGGAACACTGCGATTTAATCGCTAGCTCCTTTGTGGAGCTATGGGAACTTCTGGGCATCAAGTACGATCGGTTTAGCCGCACTACGGCGGTGCGTCATCAGGCGATCGTCAAGGAATTTTTCGGGCGCGTCTGGGACGCTGGCGATATTTACCTGGGACAGCAAAAAGGTTTCTACTGCGTCTCTTGCGAAGAATTCAAAGAAGAGCGCGACCTCCTAGAAAACCATCGTTGTCCCCTGCACCCGAACCGGGAAGCGGAATGGCGGGACGAGCAAAACTACTTCTTCCGCCTGTCCAAATACCAAAACCAGCTCGAAGCTCTCTACGCGGAACAGCCTAATTTCATCCAACCAGAGAGCCGCCGCAATGAAGTCCTCAACTTTGTCCGCCAAGGACTACAGGACTTTTCCATCTCGCGAGTCAATCTCGATTGGGGTTTCCCCGTACCCACGGACCCCAACCATACCCTCTATGTCTGGTTTGATGCGCTGTTGGGGTATGTGACGGCTTTGCTCGAAGATGGGGACGAACCCACCCTCGCCAACGCCTTAGCCAAATGGTGGCCAATTAATATCCACCTGATTGGTAAAGATATTCTGCGGTTTCATGCGGTTTATTGGCCCGCGATGCTCATGTCTGCCCAGTTGCCCATTAGCGGCGGTGTATTTGGTCACGGCTTTTTGACCAAAGATGGCCAAAAAATGGGTAAAACCCTTGGTAACACCGTTGACCCGGTGGATTTGGTCCGGCGTTATGGTGCCGATGCGGTACGCTATTATTTTGTCAAAGAAATTGAATTTGGCAAGGATGGCGATTTAAATGAAACCCGCTTTGTGAATGTCCTTAATGCTGATTTGGCCAATGACTTGGGCAACCTCCTCAACCGCACTTTGAAAATGGCGCAGAAGTATTGTGGGGGGAAGGTGCCCCCGGTGGCCCCAGAGGATATCCCCTCGGATAATGCCTTGAAGGCGATCGGGATGGAGCTAGGACAGCGGGTGACGCCAGCCTATGAAAACTTGGCTTTCAGCCAAGGTTGTGAAGAGATTCTCACCTTGGTGCGATCGAGCAACAAGTATATCGACGAGCAGGCACCCTGGACTTTGTACAAGCAAAAACAACAGCAAGCACTAGAGCAAGTCCTCTATGCGGTTTTGGAGTCGGTACGTTTAGCAGCTTATCTGCTCTCCCCGGTCACTCCTAAACTGAGCAGCTCCATTTATCAACAACTGGGTATTTCCCTGGACCTGAGCCAAACTACCGGGGATGCGGCGGCAACTTTTGCCACCCACGCCCAGTGGGGAATGCTCGCTGCTAATCATACCCTGGGAGAACCGCACCCAGTATTTCAGCGCCTAGAACTGGTGTCCTAAATTACATTGACCTCGGAGCAGGCATTCGAGGTCAACAGAAACCACCGCTAACAATCGATTTGGGAGCAATGGTAGGGGCGTCAACCACCCCACCAATGTCAAAATAAATGATTGATTTTACAGCTAGTCAACAGAGTTTAACAAATTCCCAAGGAGCGAAGAGCAGCCAGAACAAATCACTTATAATCAAACTCGCGTGAAAAATTTTGATAACAAATAGAGGTATAACAAAGATGTTATCTCATCCAGAAAACAACAGCATATTCACACCAGAACAGTTTTTGGAAAATCGGGGTAGGGTCGCTATTTTTATCGATGGTTCTAATTTATTTTATGCCGCCCTGCAACTGGGAATCGAAATCGACTATACGAAACTGCTGTGTCGGTTAACCGCTGGTTCGCGACTGCTCCGGTCTTTTTTCTATACCGGAGTGGACCGCACTAATGAAAAACAACAGGGGTTTTTGCTATGGATGCGACGCAATGGCTACCGCGTCATTGCCAAAGATTTGGTGCAGCTCCCAGATGGCTCAAAAAAGGCTAACCTGGATGTGGAAATTGCCGTGGATATGATGGCTTTGGTCGGGTCGTATGATACGGCGGTGTTGGTGAGCGGTGATGGCGATTTGGCTTACGCGGTAAATGCGGTGAGCTATCGCGGGGTGCGGGTGGAGGTAGTGAGTTTGCGATCGATGACCAGCGATAGCTTAATCAATGTGGCAGACCGCTATATTGATTTGGAATCAGTCAAAGAAGATATCCAAAAAATGCCACGTCCCAATCATACCACTTACACCTACAGACCTTTGTCGAGTATCACGATGATGGAAGACGGAAACGCCTAAATAGAAAGGAAGCAAAAGGCAAAATGAACCAGAAAAAAGCCGCGCTATTTGTTCTAGTGAGTTTTGCCTTTTTATGGCTGTTATTTGGGGGAGTATATGGATGCCAAAAACCTAATAATAGCAACGGTAATCAGGAGGGAAATAGTGGGGAAAAGGTCGAAAAAAGTTTAACGCTGAAAGATGTTACTTTAGAGCAATTTAGCCAAGATGGTAAGCTGATTTGGAAGGTGATATCGCCTTTGGCCAAGTATGAAGATGGGGCTAAGTTGGCCTTGGTGGAGCAGCCGGTGGGGGAATTGTTTAGAGATGGGGTTTTAGTTTATAAAATTCAGGCGAAAAGTGGCCAGTTATTTGAGAAAAGTAATAAAATTCTGCTCCAAGATGATGTGGTAGCGACGGATGTGCGATCGGGTGCGGTGTTGCAAGGCGGTGAGCTGGAGTGGTTGCCGGGAGAAGATTTACTGCTGATTCGCGAAAACCTCAAGGGGACTCATCCACAACTGCTCGTTACGGCGAAGGAAGCACGCTTGCACAGTCGGGACAGACGGATGGAGTTATCGGGTCAGGTGGTGGCAACCACAGCAGAACCGGTGTTTCAGTTGCGGAGCGAAAATTTGGTGTGGCAAATGGCGGCGCAATTGGTGGAAAGCACCACAAAAGTGCAAATCGATCGCTACACCTGTAAAACCCCCTCCCAATGCACCCCAACTGACCGGGCGACTGCCAACCAAGGGAAAATGAATCTAGCCAAGAAAACCGCTACTCTGGAGAAAAATGCCAGCCTAGATTTGAGCAAACCGCCAGTTAATGTGGCTGGAGATTTAATTGTGTGGAACCTGGAAGAAAAAACCATCACCTCCGATAAACCCCTGACCATACTCCACGAGCAGCAAAAAACCATTATCAAAGCCCAAAAAGGGAAGCTGGATGTACCAAGCAACATCTTTTATTTATCAGAAGGCGTGAGCGGCACCAGCACGGAGGGTCAATTTGATTTGGCATCTGACCAGATGATGTGGGATATCACCAAGGAGCAAATCGAAGCTGAGGGCAATGTAGTTTACCGCCAAAATAATCCCCCAATGACCACTAGGGGAAAAAAGGCTTTTGGCAAACTGCAAGACCGGACAATTACTTTCAGTGGTGGGGAAGTCGTCACCGATGTAATTCCTTGAGTCTCCCCGTCCCCCCGTCCCCCCATCACCCCGTCCCCCCGTCTCCTGGTCCCCCCGTCTCCTGGTCCCCCCGTCCCCCCGTTTTTTCTCCGGGGCGGAGTTGTGGTTGCGGTTTGGCTTGGGGGGTGAGGATGCTGGGTAGTTCGGCGCGGGCGCCCCATTCTTTGACGAACTGGTGCAGGAGGTCGTCTTGAGCAGCGCGGAAGCCTTCTAAATAGTCGCCACCGTTGACGATCGCAAACCAAATCAAACCTTTTTCCGTGGGCAGTGCGCCAGCTAAACCGCTGACGTTCCACAGGGAACCGGTTTTAACTGTAGCGCCTTTGGGGACTCGCCGCTCTTCCAACGTGCCCCGATCGCGCCCGGAAATGGGAAACAAATCACCGATCGTGTAAACCCCACCACCACTATCCCTCTTATCCAGCAAATAGCGTTGAATCGCCATAAACATGGCGCAAGCTGCCCTCGGAGAGATGCGATTATCCACCCCCAACCCCGACCCATTCACCAGTAAAATCTCCGCCACAGGCACTAAAGCCGCTTTCGCCGCTGAGGTGCGTACCACTTGCGCCCCCCCCAACCCATCCGCCAGGGTCTCGGCAATAAAATTATTGCTGTAAACATTCATTCGCTTTAATATCTGTGCCAAGGGTAAAGACAAATGGCGCACCAACAATTTTGGCTCTGTCGGTGCAGCCGCCACCACCACTTGACCGGTAACTTCTAAATTTGGCTTATTTCCACCCAGACGCGAATGTGCCCGGGCTACATCCTCAGTCCATTTGGCTTCATTCCAGGCAAGGCGAAGCAATTCCCCACTCGCCCGAGAGTCAGGCTGATAATTCATGGTGAAATTGCCCGCAATCACTAAATTCCCACTAATGCGGCGAATCCCCAATTGCTGCAGATTCAGACCCAAAGATATGGCATCTTCCCAAACAAACAGCGGGTCGCCACCCCCGGTCACCACTAAATCCCCCTGCAATACTCCATCCACCACTGTGCCACTGGTGCCCACCAGGGTTTCAAATTGGTGGTCTAATTCCCACGCTGACAGAGCCGCCAAAGAAGTGGCTACCT
Source organism: Oscillatoriaceae cyanobacterium M33_DOE_052 (assembly GCA_015296065.1). GTDB lineage: Bacteria > Cyanobacteriota > Cyanobacteriia > Cyanobacteriales > Laspinemataceae > Koinonema. Next base: position 13,157 of record DVDU01000149.1, read on the forward strand.
TAGTTAAAGAAGCTGCAGGCATGGGGGTTGTCCCCTGGTTACTGGTTAAGAGCTGATAACCAGTCTGAATCCAGATGCCCTGCTCTTCTCGCAATAGTCCTTTGGCGGTCAATTGCTGCAAATAGTTCTGGACTATGGCATCGATCGCGGGTTCTTTTGTCCCCACCACAGCTAATCCCGGAGTTGCCGCCCCACTGAACCGGTCCCAGGCATCTGTAACCGTAGTTTCCACTCCCACAGCATCCAACCACACTGAAAGTAAACCCGAGCTGAATAATTCCCACATCGTTAAACCCTTAACAGTCTCTCCCGGTTGACACTGAGTCCCAATCTACCGCAAACTTCCCCATTTCCACTTCTGGTCCCCTGTCTCCGAGTCGCCCAGTTGCCCGCGCCAAAAGTGCGCTGCAGCCCACATCAGAACCTGACTTATGAATAATTCTGAGGATACTGATGCTTGGGGATAACAGGTCTGGTAGAATTTTTAAGGTTTCTATGACTTTGACGATGGGATCGACTCGCGTGCGGATTGCAATAGATGCTATGGGCGGGGATCACGCCCCTGCCGAAATCGTCGCTGGGGCTATCAGAGCCCAGCAGGATTTGGGGGTAGATGTTTTGCTGGTAGGCGACCCGGAGCAGATCCGCGACCAGCTCCAACAGCAGGTAACAGAAGGTGATTCATCTGTGTTGTCACAGGTGGAAATAGTCCCGGCTGAAGGGGTAGTGGAAATGCACGAGGAGCCTTTAAGTGCGCTGAAGCGCAAGCCCAAAGCCTCTATCGGCGTGGCAATGGATTTGGTGAAACAAAATCGTGCCCAAGGGGTGGTTTCTGCTGGCCACTCGGGGGCAGCAATGGCGGCGGCTCTGTTACGTTTGGGCAGGCTTCCGGGAATCGATCGCCCTGCGATTGGTGCTGTATTACCCACTCTGATTCCGGGTAAATCGGTAGTGGTTCTGGATGTGGGTGCGAATGTGGACTGTCGCCCCAAATTTTTGGAGCAGTTCGCCCTGATGGGAGCGATTTATGCTCAGCATGCTCTCGGCATCGCTGAACCCCAGGTGGGACTGTTGAACATCGGGGAAGAAGCGACTAAGGGTAATGACCAGACTGTGCGGGCATACCAGATGTTGCAGGACAATCCTCACATCAGCTTTTTGGGCAATGCGGAAGGTCGTGATGTCCTCAAGGGTCAATGTGATGTGGTGGTTTGTGACGGATTTGTGGGCAATGTGCTGCTCAAATTTGCCGAATCCGTGGGAGAGGTGATTATGCAAATGCTCAAGGCAGAATTTGCCGACGCCATGAAGAATCCAACCGAAGCTGCGGTACTCGGACCGCGCCTGAAGCGGATTAGGCAGCAGTTAGACCACGTGGAACACGGTGGGGCTTTGCTGTTGGGGGTCGGCGGAATTTGCATCATTAGCCACGGTAGTTCTCAGGCGCCGTCGATTTTTAATGCGGTGCGCTTGGCGAAAGAGGCGATCGAAAACCAGGTGCTGGAAAATATGCTCTCAGTCCAAGCCAAAATTGTGGCTAAGGAGTCCGTGGTCAATAGTTAGGCACGCACATAAGGCCAATCCACAGAAAAGCACCGCGATGGAGATTTGATGAGTGAATAATCCAGGAGTAGGAATCGCAATTACAGGTAGCGGCTCAGCCACAGCAGATCAAGCCGTGGCAAATCAGGCGCTTTCTACGATCGTAGATACTTCTGATGAGTGGATCGCTGAACGCACGGGCATCAAATCCCGGCGTTTGGCTTCCTCGGAGCAGTCTCTGACGGAACTCGCCACCGCCGCCGCCCGCGCCGCGATCGCTGCGGCGGGGATGACTCCGGCGGATATCGATATGATTATTTTGGCTACTTCTACTGCTGATGATTTGTTCGGCAGCGCTAGCGCTATTCAGGGCCGCTTGGGCGCCGATCGGGCGGTGGCTTTTGATTTGACGGCGGCTTGCAGTGGGTTTCTCTTTGCGATGGTGACGGCGGCCCAATTCATCCGCACTGGTGTTTACCAAAATGTGGTGGTGATTGGTGCTGATATCCTCTCGCGATGGGTGGATTGGTCCGATCGCACTACTTGTGTGTTGTTTGGCGATGGGGCCGGAGCCGTGGTAATGCAGGCTAATGGTGAGGGCGATCGCTTACTGAGTTTTTACCTCGCCAGCGACGGCACCCAAAACGATTCTCTGCAATTGCCCTTCCGCTCTCAAGCCACAGAACTCCTCCCCCAAGTTTCCATTGCTCAGGGCACCTATCATCCCATTACCATGAAAGGTCGGGAAGTTTACCGCTTCGCCGTCAGCAAGGTGCCAGAAGTGATCGAAAAATCCCTATTTCGCGCTAACCTCACCACAGACCAAATCGATTGGCTGCTCCTGCATCAAGCCAACCAGCGCATTTTGGATGCAGTGGCCGATCGACTACATATCCCCAGCACCAAAGTCCTCAGCAACCTAGCTCACTACGGCAATACCTCCGCCGCCTCTATCCCCCTCGCTCTCGATGAAGCCGTCCGCACGGGTAAAATTCAACCCGGCCACATTATTGCCGCCTCCGGCTTTGGTGCCGGTCTCACCTGGGGCGCCGCCATCTTTCAATGGGGGTAGTCCTTGCTGAAAAGTCATTGGTCAACGACAAATGACAAAGGACAAATGACAAAGGACAAATGACAAATGACTAAAACCGCATGGGTTTTCCCCGGACAAGGTTCTCAAGCCGTCGGTATGGGCGTGGATTTATTAACCCACCCCACCGCTGCTGCTAAATATCAAACCGCCCAGAGCATTCTCGGCTGGTCTGTCCCGGATATCTGCCAAAACCACGAAGATAAACTCTCCCGCACCCTCTACACCCAACCTTGTCTCTATGTGGTAGAGTGCATCCTCGCCGACTTGATGCAAGAACGCGGCCATCAACCGCACCTCGTCGCCGGTCACAGTCTCGGCGAATATGTGGCTCTCTACGCGGCTGGCGTTTTTGACTTCGCCACCGGTTTGGCATTGGTAAAACGCCGCGCCGAATTGATGGAGGACGCCGCTGGCGGGCAAATGGCAGCTCTCATTGGTTTTGACCGCGAGCAGCTCGCCACCCAACTGGCGCAAACCCCCAATGTGGTACTGGCCAACGATAACAGTGATGCCCAAGTGGTTATCTCTGGCACTCCTGAAGCGGTGGAAACAGTGATTGCCAATATTAAGGTCAAACGAGCGGTGAAATTAAACGTCTCCGGCCCGTTTCACTCTCCCTTGATGGCTCCCGCTGCTACGGAATTCCAAAAAGCCTTGGAGTCTGTGCCTTTTACGGATGCCATAGTGCCGGTAATTTCTAATGTGGAACCCACCCCAGCTACGGCGGCGGAGGTTCTCAAAGAGCGCCTCGTCCAGCAAATGACCGGTTCTGTGCGTTGGCGAGAAATCTCGGCCCAGCTCCCTCAAGAAGGTATCGAGAAGGTAGTAGAAATTGGTCCGGGCAAAGTCCTTACTGGTTTGATTAAGCGCACATCCCCCCAATTAGCCTTGGAAAATGTCAGCGGAGCCGCTGATTTGCCGGTATCTGGTCAATTGAATTAAGAATGAGAATGGTTTTTTGGTTAAACCCCACATCTGCTAAAGCCCTCACCCCCGTCCCCTCGACCAGGTAGGGAGAGGGGAGAATTGATAATTGATAATTGTCAATTGTCAATCATCAATTATTTTCCCCGTCTTGCTCCCCTTTCTCCCTTTTTGGGAGAAAGGGGTTGGGGGATAGAGGGCATATAATCATCTTTTTTCGCTACAGGATAGGCAACCACAAAGATGGATGAAGCACAAGTAAGACAGCGGGAACCGGTTGAGAGTCTGATTCTCTACAACTTATTTAAGTGGTCTGTAGTTAGCCCGATGCTCCATGCCTATTTTGGGGGCAGGATTTATGGTTTGGAACATGTCCCTCTATCGGGCCCGCTGGTGGTGGTCAGTAATCACGCTAGTTACTTTGACCCGCCGATCGTCTCTAACTGTGTTTGCCGTCCTGTGGCGTTTATGGCAAAAGAGGAGTTATTTCAGGTTCCCGTCCTCAAAGATGCCATCCGCCTCTATGGTGCCTACCCAGTACGTCGCGGCAGTTCTGACCGCAAGGCGATGCAGGCGGCGATGTCTTATTTGCGGGAAGGATGGGCGATCGGTCTTTTCCTCCAAGGCACCCGCACCGCCGACGCTCGCATCACTGACCCCAAACTCGGCGCCGCTCTCATCGCCGCCAAAACCAACGCCCCCCTACTCCCCGTTAGTTTGTGGGGCACCAACACCATCCTCTCCAAAGGTTCCTCTTTCCCCAAACCCGTCCCCATCACCGTGCGCATCGGCGAAATCATCCCCACCCCCAGTTCCACAGATAGGGAAGAATTAGAAGCCGTTACCCGGCGTTGTGTAGAAGCAATTCACACTATGCACGATTTGGGTCGGTGAGATAATTTAGCTATTTATAGTCAGTTCAAATAACAATGAGACAACCCTTGATAATTGCCCTCTATCCCCCAACCCCTTTCTCCCTTTTTGGGAGAAAGGGGAGTAATACCAGGATGCCCCCATCTTCTTCTCTCCCCTCTCCCTACCTGGTCGAGGGGACGGGGGTGAGGGCTGATCGGCGGTGGGGTTTAACCAAAAAAACATTCTCATTCTTAATTGAAATAACTATATCTGTTATGGCAGCAATTGTTTAATAATATATACTATTGCTGCACAAAACTCTGCATATTCTCCGGCGCTATTTAGTTGTTCAAAGCCTGACATCAGTGTTTTTTTATCCTCATCTGTCAAACTCTCCCAATCATCCAAAATTCCTTCCAAGGCTTTTTTCCGCGCCGCTATTAATTTGGGAATATTCAAGCCTATTTTATTAATTGTTGTTTCAGCCGCTGCCTTTTTTTCCTGATTTGCCCCAGGTCTAATTTCTCCCGATTCCGTATAAGTAAAAAAATCCCCACAGTTTTTATCCAAGGGAGAAACCATCAGCTTTTCATCATACCACCATTTTTTCTTATGTCCGCAGTGTACGGGCAATGGTGGGGGTGTTTCACTGTTTCCTTGGCATGAAGCCAGCATATTGCTGTATTCCAGTGCTAATTCTGGATAACTGGTTCTCGGTTTGAGATGCTCGATATGGCTGGTATCTCTAGATATGCGCTGTCCGCAGTAACAACAAATATAACCCTGTTCTCGCAACAGGCTATCATGCACTGCCTCTTTTTCCGAGGCTCGCAAAACATCCCATCTAGGCGTCCAATCAGCGTTAGCCTGCTGCTTCCAGTTCCGCAAAGCCTCTGGCTCTTCAGATTTTTGAATCCATTTCATTTCTGCAAAATTTCCCGACGGCGAATCGATACTCTGGCTTTCACTAACTCCGGCTCATCGTCTCCAATTTCCGAGGCAATTTCCTGGCGGAGTGCTTGTGCTGACTCTAAATTGCCTTGGTCGATGAGTCGAAATAACTCTAACAACCGCTCTTTAATTTCCTGCGGACGTTCTGGGACTTCCATCAAGTCTTCTAAAATCCGGTTGCTGTCTCGGCCAAATGAGCTTTCTGGACGCAGAGCCTCAATATTATCGTCAATTTTTTTGAGGATGTAAATATTTGCCGGTTTGATTTGACTCAGTACCTGGGGGGAATGGGTGGTAATGATAAACTGGCAGTTGGGGAAAGTTTTGGTCAAAACTGGGATAATCTGACGCTGCCATGCGGGATGCAGGTGTTGCTCGATTTCATCGATGAGAACCACCGCACTGCCTTGCAAGGGGTCTTCTAAAGATGGGTTGGCTAGAGCTAAACGCCTTGCTAAATCTCCTGTCATCGCCAGCAAGCTCTTTTCCCCATCGGATAGCTGATTTATGATCAGTTCTTCCCCTCGTTTTTTCACGGTCATTTCCAAGGACTTGCGCCGCACCCGCAGGTCCTGAAAATCATCGCCTAACACGGAATAGATAGATTTTCTGACCGCTGCTAACCGCTTATCCTCATAATTGGGGTTGTCTCGCCTTTCTTCTCCTTCTAAATCTTCTAAGGCTCTAAACCACTTGAAGAAACTGGCAAAGTTGATTTTTACCCCATCTAGGGCATTTTCATAAGCATCTACTTGTTTAAAATCATAATTATCCCGCTTTTTTACATCCACACCTTGCACGGAGCGATCGACTGGATAATACACCGCCAGGGGGATAGACGCTTCCGGGTTCCTTTGCCACTGCTGGCGGATTTTATCCGTAACTGATTCTAGGGTAGCTGGCTCGTCTGTATCCTCTGCATCTGGTTCTGACAACCCCCAACTATTTGTTTTTATCGATGGTTTACCAAAAACAAACGTCCTACTTTTTGGCTCACGATTTTCGCTTAAATCCCAATTTAACTCTCCCGATGAATCCACCAAGATGGTAATATCACTGTGAGCCGCTTCGCAGTTTATTTTGATATCTTTTTTAGAAAAACCCCTGCCTTCATCAGGATATTTTCCGTCTTTCTGTATTTGATTTATGTAACTAATCCGGTTATCTGGGTCAAACTGAATTCTGGCACTTACCCAAGACAGCATAATGGCCAGACAATCGAGGATACTAGATTTACCCACGCCGTTGACGCCGATGAACACGGTGGTTTTTTGGGCATCAAACTCTAAGGTTAAATCGCTGATGCCCCGAAAATTTTTCATTTGCAATCGCCTGACTTGCATTTGCATGGTGATTACGATTTTCCAACTGAGTTTTCCACTCTTCAAAGAGTAGGGCAAATATTTGACAGTCAAATGGGGGATTTTCGCCCATCAATTCTTGTTTGCCAATTGGGCGCCGGTGTAGCCGGTGGTGAGCCACACAATGGCTCGGACACCATCGCGAATCGCTTTTTCTATGGGTTCAGGTTCGCGTCCCGATGGCACTGGTAAAGGCTTATATGTGATGCCTCTACTACCAAAGACTATTTCCCCAATCACCTGAGCGCGGCGCATGTGGTCATCGGATGTGACTAAATAAACGCTGTTAATTCCTCTGGCTTTGAATTCATCTACCAAAGTGGTAAAATTAGTTACGGTATCGACGGCGCGATAGTCTAAATGCACGCGGCTATCTGCAATCCCCGCTTGGGCAAAAATCCATTGGGCATATTCTCGGTTACTGCCCCCGGATACCCAAATTTCTAAATCTGGATTCTTGCGGGCAAATTCGGCGGCAAACTCTTCTCTCTCGACGGCTCCCCCCAAAACTAATAAAGCCTGGGGTTGGTCGGTGTAGTTTCTATACTGTTTGTAACTAATCCAACACACTGCGGATAATCCTAATAGCAGCCCCAATAAGTTTTTCCCTGACAAACGCCAGTTTTGGGAACGCCGTTGACGACCTCTGCTCCCAGATAGCCTCAATATCATAGCCAAACAATCAATTTTTGCAACAGAGGATAGACAGGAAGTCAGGGTTTTTCCCTATGGCATAGCTATAGCTTTCCCCTGAGCAGAAGATACACCCAGTGATTCTGGGTGCCCACTAGAGAATAGCAGATTAACGGGACTGGCCGGACTTGAACCGGCGACCTAGCGCTTCAGATTCGTGTGAGTTTCCCCACTTTCTGGACTATTCCTTCACCATAGACTTGGGGTCTTTAGGTGGTGGCCGTTGTGTTTGAGGAGGTTGGTGGCGCTTGGTGGCTTTCGCTTTGGGCGCTTTCCGTTTCTACTTTGTAGAGCATGGTTTGGGGAACATAGGGACGGATAAAGGTGAGAAATCGCTTTCCCTCTTTTGTACCCATGCGCAGGCGGTAGGCTGTTTTGGTTTTGCTTAGCCCCCACTTAAATCCCCACTTTTGGGAGAAGTAAGCGACGATTACCTCGTTGTACTCTTTAGTGAGATGGGTGTTGAGGTAAATTTCTAGGGCGTGGACTTGACCTTGGTTTTTTTTTAAGGACCGCGAACCTTTATCCATGAACCAAATGGCGATTCCCTGGGGGGTTAAGAATTCCAAGAACTCCGGGGTAATTTTGGGAGTGCCTCCGGGATAAAGTTTCTTAACCAAAACCCGAATTATGGGAATTAATTTGGGTTCGATGCGCAGTTGCTGTCCGTTTTTGCTGTTCCACCGTTGCAGGCTCACGGGTTTGCTGGTGATTCTTTCGAGGATGTCTTTTTTGAATATGAGATATTCCTCTCGATCGCCCGCATCCTGGATATAGAAGTTGTTTTGGTTTCTATACCCTTTGCCCAAGAGCATTCCCGCCAGGATTCCCCGGCGCTCTACTTTAGATGAGACATCGTAGTCCATCTTGGCTCCTGCCTCAAACCAGTCTCTGCACCTTCTCTCCCCACAATGGGGGTAGAGCTTGGCTCAAGATTACCTTATCTGTTTCCCGATCGCCACATGAGCTACCCGGAATTGACTTAGGCTTCCTTGAGTTTGACCACATTCACTTCTGGAGTTTCCCCCAGAGTGCCCGATCGTTCAGGAGGCGCTCGCTCTATCCATCTGAGCTACAGCCCCAAAGTAGCGACTGTTTTAAGGATATTCTAGCAAACTACTTGCTTGAAACTGCGGTGGCATTGGTTGATGGGAGTTGGTGGTGAGCCGACTCCTTGCCACGACTGGTTTTTTCCAGGTTCTGAGAGCGGTTGACGCCGCTTTTCTGATTATACCAACCGAGTTAATATGTGGCAATGGGGCATTGCGTGGGGTAATACCCCCCATAGGGTATGGGTCACTTGGGTAACTGTCACAGTGTGACTCACCGCCGGAAAGGGGCAAGTTACACTGCGAGCTGTACATGGGTCATTGGTCATTTGTCCGAAGGTCATTTGGAAAAGAAACCGGGTTTCTGGGATAACCTCTGCATCACAGCCGAGATTTGGTTAAGACCCGGAGGACGCTTCGCAGACCTAACGGTTCAGCCTCTACATCGGCTCGCCAGCTCGCGTCGCTGGAGGCTGACCTCCGTCCCCGGTTTCTATCGGACTTTGGACAAAGGACTCGCCGGACTTTGGACAAAACTGATTATGACTACTGTTAATCACCGCAACCCGGTCCTCTTGGTTCACGGAATCTGGGATACAGGTAAGGTTTTCCGCAAACTCTCGGCTCACTTAACGGAGCTGGGCTGGTCAGTCCACGCGCTCAATCTCTCTCCCAATAATAGCTCGGTGGGTTTGGACAAGCTGGCCAAACAGGTGGCGGCGTTTGCGGAGGAGCGGTTTGGACCTCATGGCAATTTCGATTTGGTGGGGTTCAGTATGGGGGGTTTGGTGAGTCGCTACTATGTGCAACGACTGGGTGGGGGCGATCGGGTGCAGCGGTTTGTCACCATCTCCTCTCCCCATCATGGCACTTTGATGGCATACGCTCTCCCCCTGGAAGGAACAGTACAAATGCGTCCCCAGAGCCAGTTTCTGGAAGATTTAAACGCCGATGCCACGAAAACCCTCGGTAAACTTAATTTTACTTCCATCTGGACTAAATATGATGCCATGATTGTCCCTGGCTCCAGCTCAGAAATGCCGGTGGGCAAAAATATCCATCTCCCCGTATTGATTCATCGCTGGATGGTGAGCGATCGCCGTTGTTTCCAGGTAATTACTCAGGCTCTTTCTGAACCCATCAAAGCTGATGCCACAATCACAAGATAACCGTCCTCCCGTTGTGCTAGTCCACGGATTTTTTATTAAATCCGTGGTTTTCCGCCGCTTGGCCGCCGATTTGACCGCTAGGGGTTGGTCAGTTCATACTCCAGATTTTACCGGAAATTACCGCCATGTGGGTTTAGAGGAATTAGCCGCACAATTGGCAGATTATATTGATAAAACTTTTGCCCCCAGTCAACCTATAGATTTAGTCGGTTTAAGTATGGGAGGACTGGTGGCGCGGTATTATTTGCAGCGTTTATCTGGCATCGAGCGAGTGCAGCGGTTTGTCAGCATTTCTGCCCCCCATAATGGCACCTGGATGGCACACCTTATCCCCAGCTTACCTTGCGTGCAGATGCGCCCCCAGAGCGATTTTTTAAGAAATTTAAATCAGGATGTGGCGATGTTAGACCGGGTTAATCTTACCTATCTGTGGACCCCTTGGGATTTTATCATTGTCCCGGCTTCTAGTTCCTTGCTGCCAGTGGGTGATGAGGTGAGATTACCTGTGATAACTCACGCCTGCATGGCTCGACACCCTTTAAGTATGGCAGCGGTGGCAGATGCGCTCTCCGCTCCTTTGTAATGACAATTTCCTGTTACCCCGTCAGATGGTGGTTTTTTTGGGCTGAAGCCCAACTACAAACCTGCTGAACCTAGTATATAATATTGACGGAAAACCCGATAAACTAGGCAGGGATTATGACGATGTTTTTTCAATTTGAGGCAGATTTTGTCGAGTCTTTGCACTGCATCCCTATGCAGGTGAGATTAAAATTGGATACCTGTGGCATCAAGCTGAAGCTGAACCAGTGGAATAAGTTTACTCAGGAAGACCGCCGCGCCTTGGTAGAACAACCAGGCACGACTAATCAAGAAATTAGAGAATATCGGAAATTACTGCAAAAATTAATTTTAGAACGAACTGGGGAAGAGGCAAAGGATATGCCTTTAGATGAAGCTCCGGCATGGTTGGATAGCAAACATATTCCCGAAGCTGTCCAAGAAAAAGCGGGAGAATTTGGCGCTATTTTGACTGTAGAACAGTGGGCAAGTTTAGAAATTGTGCAGCGCTTTGCTTTGATTAAACTCAGCCGCTCTAGTCACGAAAATAGTAATTTTTTGCCTGCTTTGCAAGAATTTAACCTAGTTTAGCATGATTTTCAACAAATATCGCTGGGGAAAACCCCGACCTTAAAGAAACCGGGTTTCTGGGATAATCTCTGCATCATCACCAAGACTTGGTTAAGAAACCCGGTTTCTGGATTTGATTTTCAGGGCTAGGATTCGGCAATTACGAGCAGAGTAATTCCTTCTCGACCAACGGCCCTGATGGTTTGGTTGGGTTCTAGGGTGATTTCGCCACTGCTATTATAAAGTTTGGCTTTCCAAAAGGAGCCTTGGCATTTCACCCATCCGGTTTGACCGGGACAAATGGCTTCAGCAACGGTTCCTGGGACGGCGGTGGGAAATAGCTGCACCGAGGAACAGGTAAACATATGGTTGGGTTGGTCGGAACGCTTAAACCAGGAAATCATGGTTTTGGCTGATGATAATGGGTTATGGGTCCGGGCTATTTTGAGTGGCTTCGGCTTCTGGCTAATTACTTATCAGGGGAAATTGCCCCTAATTTTGCAGTTGGGGAAAATTTGTTTTGATTCCCTCCCGGCGCTATGTGCTTATCTTTATATTGGGGGGGGATGGTCAAAATTATGCTGTTACTGATATTAGGTAACATATCTGATATGACTAGGCAGGGGAACCCTGGGGAAAGGACCAGGAAGAAAAAACGCCAAACCTTCTGGTGGGGGGGGATTTCAGGGTTTAGCAGAAAAAAAGTTAAAATTTTTTGGCCAACTGGTGCATTAATTTGAGTTTCGCCTCCTAATACTGGGGTGTAAGCTCAGAAAGGTTGGAGTTCGATGGCGACCACCCTCAAGCAAATTGCTCAGTACCTGGACCAGTGCCGCTGGCGGTACAGTGTTGATGAAGCGCATTCCCGCATCCTGACTGGGGTGGCGGCGGAATGCGGCGAACCGTTCGCCGTGGCGATCGAGCTGCACGAAAATGGCGAGTATATCCAGTTTTATGCGCCTCGGTTGCTGTGTGGCGTTGCTGATCACCCCCACCGGGAATTAATTTTCCGCACGCTGTTGTCTCTGTCTTGGACCTGCAAGATGTTGCGGTGGGAGTACGATTTGATTGATGGGGAGGTCCGCGCCGCGATCGAATTCCCCCTCGCGGACACCGGTTTGAGCGAAAAACAGTTTTACCGTTGTCTCAATGGTTTGGTAGAACTTATCGATAAAGTGGCAATGCCGCGTCTGCAAGCGGTAATGACCACTGGTATCGACCCAGGGGAGGTGGAACTGGGAGAACGCCTGCTGTTAATGCTCCAAGAAAGTGCCCCCACAGGTTTTGTGGATGCGATTTCTCAAGCGGCGACGCGGCGGAAAAAGCCGAAGGTTGTATCTATCTAGCAGGAATTTTTCCATCAGGAGCAGCATCTACCGGTAATTATAGTTTTCTACAGATTGGGGATGCTTTACCAAACTAAAGTTATGTGTCACCAGCTAGTACCGCCACCACGACAGTTTCAGCAAAAGTTTACTGATTTTGCTTTCTCCTTGGAAACCGAGGCGGGACGGCGACATTTTCGTTGGATAAAAGATATCGAGTTAGAACGCAACATTAAGCGCTATCAGGAAACTGACCCGGTTTTTTGCCAGTGGTGGCAAGGCCAAGATGAAAAGGCGCTTTTGCAATACTTTATCGATATTTGGCAGGATTTGGCTCGTGGGGAGGCGGAGCGGCAATTAGCGAAAAAGCATTTGGCGGCTTATTTGGAATATCCCCGCTATCGAGCGGTGGAACAGCGATATGAGACATTCAGAGATTTTGCGGCTCCCGAAGAGACTTGGGAAAAGTACCAGCACATTTCTCTGGTGATGGCGCAGAATCCCGACCTAATTACTAAGTTTTATCACCGTTACCGAGGTGGTAAAGGTTTAGAGATGCACTTCCAGCTAGAGATTGAGTCGGAGATTCGGGAGGAGTATTATCGGGAAACTGGGGAGGGGAAGTATTCTGACTGGTATCGGTTGAAAAATACGAGCGATCGACTGCTCAAGCAAAAATTACAGGAATTAGGCAGGGTCGATGAATGGAAAATTGCCTGTTGCTTAAAAGCTAAGCAAGCCTTATTTGCAGTTTATGGCAAAACCGGACGGCAATGGATGCCACCCAGTGGCCGCCATTACCAGGATGCGGCGGCTTATTTCAACCGCTATTATCTCCCGGAAATCGGCGAAGGCAGCAATCTCAAGCAGCCGATTAGTGCGGATAAATGCGAGAAGTGGATTAACCGCTGTTTGGTGGCTTTAAAGTTGGCGCCTAAGTGTGTGTCGGCCAGCCAAATTCTCTCAGAGGAGGCAGAAGATGGGGAAACTATCCCACCTTTTAGCTATAGCGATCCGGAACAAGACTTGGTGGCGCAAGAGGAGGCAGAAAAACGGGAAAAAGCATTGGAACCCTTGACAGAACTGCTGGCCCAGAAGTTAAGCGAGTTAGAAGGAGAAAATACTAACCAAATTGTGCTGATGCTGCGATACGGTTTGGGTTTGCCAGATCAAGCGATCGGAGACCAAATTGGGGTACATCAAACTACGGTTTTGTACCGCCGCCAACAATTTCACCGGGAATTGGTGCGGTCTTTATCCGATTGGGTACAATGTCATCATCCCGATCGGGCACTTCTAGAGTTGGCTGCACTGGAAGATGATATCGTTGCCTGGTTACAATCTCATTACCAGTCCCGGCTCCACCCGGTTTTATTCGCGGCTTTTAGCAGGCTGGACGCTGACAGTAGCGAATTTCTGCGACAAGCCTACATCTTGGAGACGGATTTAACCGATATTGCTTTATCATACAATGTGAAGGTTGCTGCTGTCAAGGGGCAACTAGCCTCTAGTCTAGACCAGCTTAGCTCGGAGTTAATTAGCTGGGTTGATAGCAATTTTGGCCTTTCTATAGGGGCTAAACGCAAAAAAGTTTTGGCCTATGTGGAGTCCTGGATCCGCCAAGTGCCTGAATCTGATATTTTAGCTGACATTTAGGAGAGAAACTATGATTCTTGATTTGGATAAGTTAATTGCTGCTCATCCGGAACATTTGTGGCTGGAGCTATCGCCGGAACTGCGGGAACGCACTTGGGAGCAATTGGGCAATTACGCTAATGATGCGGCTCGGTGGCGCGCTTATGTGAATGCTGTATGTCTGAATGCTTTTGTGGATTGGCTGCAACATGAGGAGGATTTGGCTGAGGCATTGTTGGTGTCTCCGGGGCGAAATGCTTTGCCGAATATTTGGGATTTTGTCTCTGGTTTTGCTATAGAATTGGGAGAAACACGTTTAGTATTGATTGCTAGCGAAATTTATGATATTGAGGAAATATCTGTACCTCAAGAATGGGTGGATATTCCTGGTTGGGCGGGGGATTATTACTTAGGGGTGCAGGTACAGCTAGAAGGTGATGAGTGTTGGATGAGAGTGTGGGGTGTCACCACTCACGCCCAAGTGAAGCAGGGAAATTATGATAGGATAGAGCGCACTTACACGGTACAAAAGGAGGAGTTGACGGAGAGTATTAATGCTTTGTGGCTGTCGCGGGAAATTTGCCCGCCGCCAAAACCAGTGGTGGCGATGTTGCCAACTATTGATGCGGCTGAGGTTCCGGGTTTGTTGCAGCAGTTAGGGCAGCTCCGTTCTTATTCACCTCGTCTGGAATTGCCCTTTACAAAGTGGGCGGCTTTGTTGTATAGTGAGGATTATCGGCTGCAGCTATATCGGCGGCGGTTGGTGCCACCTTTGAGCCAATGGTTTGATATGGATCAACTGCCAGCAGTTCAGGCCATTAGAGCCTCTGGCTGGCAATTATATCGCGAGGTGTTCGGCGCGGTGGAGGTGGGAGCTTTAGCTCGCCGGTTTAGGAAAACCGAATCAGAACCGGCGATTAGCTGGGTGAAGCGGATTGATGGGGAGATTTTTCCTAGTAAATACGGCATTGCTCTGGTGATGAATCTGATGCGAGACCAAGATGGTATAATTTGGATTCTGCCTCAAGTCCGAACTTTGGGGGCAATCGAGCGATCGGTCTGTCTGCCCGAGGGGCTACAACTAAGGGTTGTGGATGAAGCTGGGGCTACTTTTGATGAAGTTAGAGCCGGACGCGCTAGCAATATGATTCAGCTCGACGACTGGTTTAATGATGCTCCTGATTCCCGGCTTATACTAGAAATTGTTTACCAGGATACGACGGTGAAGGAAAGTTTTGTGATTTAATGGAATTATCGCAACTGGGAAGGCAGCAATGGCAAAGCTGGTAAAACTCTCCTTGGAAGGCCAAATCAACTCTGGCTATCAGGTGGAGTTGGTAGAAATCAAGGAAGAGGGGCAGTATGGACGCACCTTGGCAGAGGGGATTTCTGGGGGTTTACCCCCAGCAGACCGGGTTTACCAAGATTATGAAGAATGGCAGCATCAATATGAATGCCTAGACCCCACAGTGAGAGCCCCGCAAAAACGAGGTAAAGGCAAGTTGCCCCGGGAGATTTCTGTAGAGGCTTGTCAAGTGGCTGCTCGGCGGTTGAAAGAAAGTTTTAATCAGTGGTTGGATTATCCAGAATTTCAGAAAATTGAAAATATCCTGAGAACGATATTAAGTCCTTGGGAAGATATTAGATTTTTGGTGAAGACGAAAGATTATGATTTGTGGCAGTTGCCCTGGTCAGTATGGAATTTTTTTGATGATTACCGGAATGCGGAAGTAGCTTTTAGTCCGGCGGAGTTTAAAGGGGTGGAGAAACCCGTAGTAGCTAGACGCCGGAAAAAAGTGCGGATTTTGGCGGTAGGGGGAGAGAGTACGGGGATTGATTACCAGCCAGACCAGCAGACATTAAAGCGGTTGGTCAAGGTGGGAGCGGCTCCGGAATTTTTAAACCAACCGACGCCGAGGCAGGTGCGCGATCGGCTGTGGGAAAAACAATGGGACATCTTGTTTTTTGCCGGACATGGTGATAGCGCGGAGGAGCCGCAAACCGGCATGGTCTATCTGAATAGTGCCGATATCCTGTCTCCCGAAGATTTAGAGAATACTTTAAAACACGCGATTGAAAAAGGATTAAAAATCGCGATTTTTAACTCTTGCAATGGCTTGGGCTTAGCCCGCCAACTGGTGACGGAATATCAAATTCCCCTGGTAATTGCCATGCGGGAGGAAGTGCCAAATCGAGTAGCGCAGGATTTTTTAGAGCATTTTCTCTTCCAATATGCCCAACGCGGAGAAATTTTATCTGTAGCGGTACGGAAAGCCAGGGAAAGAATCCTCGATGACTGGAAAGAACGCCTCCCCAGCATTGATTGGTTGCCAGTGATTTGTCAAAACCCTGCAGTACGCCCCCCCAGTTGGCAAGATTTGCAGCGCCCCATCTCACCGCCGCAAGTAGCTGTTACCAGTTTAGCCAGTACAACGGTGGTGATGTTAGTGCGGGCAATGGGATTATTGCAGCTTTGGGAAATTAGCTATTTTAATCAAATGATGCTGCAGCGTCCCCCAGAAGAACCCGACCCCCGCATCCTGGTAGTGGCGGTGACAAATAGAGACTTGGAAAAAGAAGAAGACCGAGAGTATATGTCTGACAAAACTACCGAGAAACTGTTGAGAAAACTCGCCGCCTATCAACCGCAGGTAATTGGTTTGGACATCATCCGCGATAGCCCTCGGCCAATGGGAGAGACGCAGGCACATCAAAAGTTGCTACAGTATCTCCAGGAAAATGAGGATATTATTTCTGTATGCGTCGCTAGACCACAGGAAAAACCTGAAACTCAAGGCTATGGTCCCCCACCAGGAGTCCCGGTGAAGCGTGTGGGATTTGGTGATTTCCCTATATCCAAAAACGGAGATGAAACAATCCGGCGTCAGCTCATCGCCCAATCTTTAGAAAATGTAGATCCCGATGACCCTTGTCAGAGCAAATTTTCTCTGAGTTTTCTCTTGGCATATCGCTACCTAGAGGCTAAGGGATTTGAGATAAAAAGAACTGCCAATCAAGAAATGCAATTTTTCCACAGAAAACAAGAGTATCCCTCAGTGACAATGAAGCGCTGGAAGCCAGGAAATGGGGGTTATCAAAAAATGTTGGCGGATGGATATCAAATTTTATTAAATTACCGGTCTTCTGGTGAATATGGTTGGAATGTAGCTCGGATGGTTACGGTTCAGGAAGTTATCAATGGGCAAATTAAACCGGAGGAAATTAAAGGTAAAATAATTTTGATTGGTTACACGGCTAAATCGTCTAACAACATTGATTATCACTCCACCATTTACCCCGAAAAAATGCCTGGAGTGCTGATTCACGCACACGCGGTTAGCCAAATTCTCAGTAGAGTTATAGACGGGCGGCCATTTTTGTGGGCGTTCCCTTGGTGGGGTGATGCTTTGTGGGTTTTTGCTTGGGCTGGGGTGGGGGGGGTTTTAGTTTGGGGAATGCGGCGAACTGCGCTAATGCTCGTGGCTTCCGCTGGGGCGATCGTCCCTATATCTGGGCTGTGCTTCCTCATATTATGGCAGACGGCGGGATGGATGCCTTTTATTCCCGCTGCTGTTGCCATATTGTTGACAACTGCTGGCTGTGCTATTGTTTATATTATATACCCCTTGTTACGCCGCCAGTAAATTGGATTTTTACCAGCTACCTATTTTTTGCTAAAAATCGCCATGAAATACTCTTTCTTTAGCTACCCCTGTTGGGCGATCGCCATTACCCTCGCTTTGGCCAATGTCGCAAATTCTCATCGAGAGTTGCATCATCCCGGGGCTAATTTCATATTATCCTCTTCAGAAGTCTTAGATAACTGGGAGGAAGACCGGCCTCCAGGTCGAACCCGGAGAGTGGAAGGTACGAGACGCGGTGGCTGTGAGCGAGATGGTCAATCAGTGCCTTGCCCTCCTCAAGAAAATTTGCCTCTGTTAGCTTTAGTTCCTGTTTCTCAAGACACATTCAATAAGTTCCAAGCAGAAGCAGCGAAGAAAGGCAACTCAGAACTTACTCTCCCGGAATGGGAGCAACAGGACGACGCGAACATTCTCAGTTTATCCGGCACCCTAGAACCTCATCCTATTTTCTGGTTTTATATTCCCGAATTACCCGCAGATTGCAAAGCTAGGTTTGATATTGAGGAGCTGGATGAGCAGGGTAATCCCAATGATAATTTTTTAAAACCAAAAGAAGAGGAACCTTTTGAGATGCCTCTATCTCAATCTGGAGGAATTGTCGGCTTTCGCTTACCAGAAGCATATCCCCTCAAATTTGACCAGCCTTATGGTTGGACTTTTTCCATTAAGTGCCTTGAAGAATCTTATATAGATTCTGATGTAACAGCAGCGGTAATTAGAATCAATGATGCCAATATACAGCAGGAAATTGAAACTGCCGAAGGGCAAAACAACCAAGCATTATTCGACATTGCATGGAAAAAGCATAAAATTTGGCATGAAACTATAACCGCTTTAGCTGAACATCGCGAGCGCAATTATCAGGATGTTCCTAATGATAAATTAACTGAGCTATTAGAAGACGATCGGGTTGGTTTTCCAGAATTAAAGGATAAACCAGTCCTGGGATGGCACAGATTTGAATAAATCCGTGCTATCCACAAATCGAAGTCAGTACAGGGCACTTACAGCCAGTTGCCTACCAGAACGAAGCCAGCCCATTGAGCAGGATGTTTGTAATCACTTTCCGTCAAAAAATATTCTTGAACTTGTCGCAGAGCTTCCGCCTTGGTGGCTTCGTTACGGGCTAGCTTTTTTGATAACTGAGCCATAAATGCACGAGTTGACGCATCGTCAACCTGCCACAAAGAGGCGATCGTGCTGCGCGCTCCCGCTCGGATTGCCACCCCAGCTAGCCCCAATGCGGCCCGATTGTCTCCTTCTGCAGTCTGGCAAGCACTGAGAATGAGTAATTCAATCGTATCAAATCCAATTTCATCCCTTTTTCTCAGGAGGTTATCCAGCTCATTCAGGGTGACGCGATTTTGGCCTCCAGTTGCACCAGCAGGAGGTGCCGTCATCAGAAATGTCTCTTTGGGGGTAGAGCTAAATTTCCCGTGAGTTGCCATGTGAATCAAATTGTAGGGAGAGGCAGCATCAACTACCTCACGCTGAAAATTATCCCGGGTGAAATCTTCAGCGATAATTTCTTTACTCTTGGTGGCAATTAAAGCGCTTGTGTTTAAAGTTGCTGCCACTTCTTTGGCTTCAGCTTCAGCTTGTTTGAGGGCTTTAAAAGAAGCATCTTTCGGGTCGTTTAAACCCGCTACTAAGGGATTGAGGCGGACTTCTCCCCAAGGTTGTGCGTTTTTTGGGATGCCACTGGTATTGAGGACTACAGCATATTTCTCGATTATGTATTGCTCGCGTTCCCTGTCATAAAGGGTGGCTAGGGGCAAATTCCGCAAGGGACTATCTAAGACAAAAACTAAGGTATCGATTGACTGCTTTGTTAATTCAGCTTCTATAGGGGCTACTAACCATTGATAAAATTTCTTGGCATCATTTTTAACTTGAAATCTGCGATCGCTTTGGTCTTCAGCCTTTTCCCGCAAGCTGTTTAACAGTTCTACTGGGTTCTCAGAGACGGAAGTTTTGCTGAAATACAAAGGCTGGTCTTTACCGGGCATTTTCAGAATCACGCCAATGGCATAATTCCCCTGGGTTCCGAGAATGATGGGATAGATAACTGCTGCCTTTAAATCTCGCTGGTCGATAAATTCGTGAACTGGCACCAGTTTTCCTTCTCCTGTTTGGGCAAAATCGCACAACAAAATAGTTTCCAGTTCGGCATTTTGCAACTGCAAGATTAAGTCTCGCGCTTGGACAATATCTTCTTGGGGTTCGGTTCCGGCTTCACTGGGTAAGATTAACTCAATATATTCGCGATAAATCGGGTCTATTTTTGAACGAAAATCAAATGGAATGTCTGTATCTAAGCGCGGCGGTTCAAATGGGGAATCTGCTGGATTTATGCTGCTAAGCAGGGGCTGAATTTCCAGTTTTAGCCCATCTTCGGAATCGTTAGTGGTGCGGAAATCTAGATTAATGGCATTCAAGTTTTTGCGGACTGATTCGATATCGCTGATAGCTGTAGCGTAAGCCGCGATCGCCTCCTGTTTCTTACCCTCAGCTTTGTAAAGCCGCGCCAATTGCCATTGCCACTGATACAGGATATCAGGAGCTTGAATATTGTTAGCTATTTGGGCTGCCTCCCCAGTTAATTGCTTCGCCATATCCAGACTTCTCGCCATTTCATATACACCACCTAACTGACCCAGAGCGTAGGTTTTTGTCCGCCAATCTCCCAGGCTTTCCGCTCTCTCAATTGCCTTTTGGAGTAGTTGCTCGATATCTGATAATGCCCCAGTATTTTGGAGGTTATCTTGGTCTAAACAAGTCCGAGTATGGGCAAAATTAATCAAAATTTTGGGGTCAATATCCCCAGGCGACAGTCGGTTTATATCCGCTGCAATATCCCGGTCTAATATTTGGGCTTTTTCGGCACTTTCTGGCTTATAATCTAGGTTGGCCAGCATAACGTAAAAGTTATACTCACTCAGTTTAAACTTAAATTTTAGGTCAAGATTATCAACTAGGTTTAATTCCGCTTCTGCCTGATTGTAGTTTTGCTCAGCTTCCTTATAAGCCTCTGGTGTACTAGAATTGACTTGACCCTCTGCCTTAATGCTACAGCCAAAGGGAGTTAATGCCGGACCAATTTGCTTGGCGGCTCGCAGCCGATCGCCTATAGCTTGCTCCGTATTTGCTAAGCTCACCAAAGTGGCAATTTTGGCGGCTGGTGATTGTCTATCTATGTTTAAACTCTGCTCCAAGGCTGTTTTAGAGCGGTCTAAATCGCCCACTGCCCGGAGCGCATTACCCAGAGTGCGCAATTGAGCCGCTTTCACCAGCGGATTAATAGACTCCTTGTCTATATTTTCTTCTACCGCCGCCAACACCTTCAAAGACTGCCGGTAAAGTCCGCTAGCCAGCAAAATTTGCGCTTGATTGAGCTGACTACCAATCACACCCTCCCGATCGCCTATTCCCTTATAAATTTCCGTCGCATGCTTCAAATTTTCCAAACCTTCAGATAATTTCCCCTGGGACATTTCCAGCCGTCCTTGGGTACTGAGAGACCGGGCTAAAACTTGATTTTTCTTAGCATCATCTGGGAGACTCGCCAAAATCTCTAAACTTTGGTTAATTGCCTCCTCCGCTTCCCGCCAATTTCCGAGCTGCTGATAAGCCAGAGATAGATAATTCCAGGTCAAAGCCTTATCTAGTGGTTCTAATGGTAGCTCCAACGCCTTTTTCCACGCCGCCGCCGCCTCGGCAAACCGCCCGTTTTGATATAATGTTCCCCCATCAGTTCCAGAATTGGGCGGGTTAGATATGCTATCATTAAGCACTATTCTCGTCAAGTCGGTATCGGGTAAATCTACATTTGAATCGGCTGGTGATAGCGCCAGCATTTGAATGCCAAATGTAGCCAATAACCCACATATACATATGAAAATAAATCTAGCTTGGCGCTTCACCCAAGCTCGCAGACGATGGTAAAATGCTGCCCCTTTCTTTAACACGTGTTACCTCCTCTCATCATTGGCAGTTGAGTTTGTCCCCAACTGGCTCACTCCGCCGTCACACCGGATATTATTTAGCCCCGGATAACCACCTATATTAGCAGCAGTTGCCGCCGTGAGGATGATATCGCCTGATACCTCATCATACACCCATCCGTCCGCTTCAATAATCGGAGATGTCACAGTGGCGGTAACTGGCTTTTGCTCCGGTTTTTGGTGGCTGACGCTCCCTTGTATTGTCCCCAAAGGACGCATATCGTCCCAAAAAATATCGCTGAAAAAGGTATCGCTAGGACTGGGAGGCACCCCGCCATATCCGGTGTACGCAAAACGGGATTTGTCCCCTTCCACATTACAACCTCGGGTGATGAGACTCTCGGCGTCCACGGGATTTGTATCTACAGTCAGAAGCGAGCCGATCGGGTCTATCTCCGGCGTCTGGATATTCACCACCCCATCAGGACCAAATGGAGAATTAGCAGTAATATATCTATCAAAAGTAGGAAAATATGTTTTAGTGGTGATGTTGATATTCCCCCCAGTCGCTATCACAGCATCAGCGGCGATCCTGCTCCTGTCTAAAACTAACAGTGTGTCCGTATCAATTGTAATATTACCACCATTAGCTTCCTCTGTGGCAGTAGCGGTAATTTCACTATTTGTCTGCACCCACAAATTACTAGAATTTATGGTAATGTTGCCCTGGTTTCCCGCCACACTTGTCGCTTGGAGACTGCCACCGTCCCTCAACCTAATATCCCGAACATTTATCTCTAAATTCCCCGTATCCCCAGTACCTCTACTGCTGACCGTGACTTGCCCCCCATCTGTAACAGATAGCAAATCTGCTGTGATATTAATACTACCCGCCTTACCACTGGTGAGAGTTTCCGCTCTCAAGGTACTAGGTTGCCCAAATTGGCTGCCGCTCACTTGAATTTCCGAAGCATTAATCGTGATATCCCCCGCATCACCACGTCCAGGGTCTCGACTTCTCGCCGATACGGTGGCTCCGTCTAAAATTCTCAATACAGGTGTAGTAATCGTCAGATTTTGACTGTTGCCTGTGCCTCCAGTAGATGCGGATAAGCCAGCCGGAGACTTCGCATCGGTTGCGCCTCTAACTTCCAAATATTCAGTAGCCTTGACAATCAAATTGCCCCCAGAACCGGCACCATCAGTCTCACTTCTAACTTGACCATCATCGATAATTAAGCGTACCGTGTTAATCGTTAAATTTCCCGCATTGCCTGCACCTTCTGTTTCGGTAAATAAACTGCTGACGTAATCGGGATCGTTGGGAGAAAAACCAACAACTTCTAATGACTCACTAGCATTGACCGTTAAATCTCCTGCATTTCCACCTGTAAACGTCTTAGTGGATACCTGCCCCCCATTTTCAATGCGCAACTGTCTGGTGTCAATCGTTATAAAACCGGCGTTACCACTACCTTCTTTGTCCACTTGGGCAAAGATGCCGCTATCGGTGCTAACTACGATAGAATCAGCCGCATTGATAGAGATATTGCCTGCATTTCCTTGGCTAAAAGTGGATGCGGAAATATATGAGCTATCCTCAAGAATCAAATTTTCTGCCTTGATTTCTATATTGCCTCCATTTTCATTCTCCACTGCTGTGGCGCTAATTGTGGAGCCTTGACTCAGTGTTACTTGTCTTCCTCTTACTTGAATAGAGCCACCTTGCCCATTTGCACTAACCCCAACACCGCCAGCAAGTGTGATATCGCGAAAGTTGGCGACTCCTTCATATCCGAAACTAAATCTATTGTTATTGTACTGAATTTTCACAAAACTGCTATCGCCTACCGCCCCTAATTCCATATTTCCTTGAGCTGCGCCAATATTTCGATTTTGCAAATTTAAATTGCCTCCTATTAATCCTAGTGTTTGTCCAAACAGTTTAGGGGCAAATAGAGTATATGAAGATGTTGCTGATGGCAAAATCACAATTGACCCGGGATTGGCTCCGAATTGCAAGCCGAGGGGGACGTTGACGCTGAGTAATGGTTCAGCTTGGGGATTGGTGGCGCTGAATTCTAGGCCATTTTCAAATATAATACTACTGGCAGTGGTGGCAATAAACGACCCGTTGATATTTAAATTAGCATTATTGCCAAAAATAATGCCGTTGGGATTGAGTAAAAATAAGTTGGCATTACCGACAACCCCCAGGGTGCCATTAATATTAGACGGGTTGCCCCCGGTGACGCGGGTGATGATGTTTTCTATGGTGGCGGGATTGGTGAAATTAACCGTTTGCCCGGTATCTATATTGAATTCTTGGAAACTGTGGAATAGGTTAACGCCGCGAGTAGCTCCCCCGCCGATTTCTAGGCGGTTACTGTTGGTTTGGTTAACGGTAGAGTATTCTGCCCCCAAGGTACGATCGGGCGTAATTTGACCCCGCGCAGTTTCCGGCCATAAAACAGACAGTCCCCACCACAAAAAACCGATAAAAATCAGGATTTTGCGCCACTTCTTGGCAGGAAACGGCGTCATTAGCCACCACCTTTCCCACTGTTTTAGTCCTGCTTGCTGCATCTGCCAATTCTCCCCTATGAGTGGTATCATCTGATTATCCACTTAAACCAGCATAATTTTACCAGCTTAAGCAAAATTTAAACATCTTGATTAGTCATTTGTCCCTTGTCAAAGGACAAATGACCAATGACAAAAGACCAATAACGAAATTATACCTAACTCCATTCTTCCGGCACTAACGGTTGTGAATCCAAGGGTGATAGTTCCATCAAAAACTCTTTTTCTTCTGGGGATAAATCTGGTTGAGTTTCTAAACTCGTGCGGAACTGCTCCAGTAATTTGAGCGCAGTCGAACGGATGGGATGTTCCGGTGGCAGTTGGGACAGTTCTTGTAAGGCTTGTTTTCTTACTTCGCCCATGCCTAAAATCCGCAAACACAGGGTTTCTGGTGTCGGCGGTAGCTCGTGAATGACGATAATAGCGCTGAGCAGTCCCTTGGGGAGAAAGTAAATCCCGCTCATCCAGTTTTCTAAGTCTAGGGTAGCACCAAAATCTGCTAATACGGCAGCGGACGCTGTAGGGGTGAAAATCCACAAGTGGGCTAATTCCGCTTCAGTGAGAGTCCGGTTTTCCTCAGTGGCGTTACCTTCTAATTCCTCATTGAGGTCTAATATTTTTACCAAGGAATTGCTAATTTCATGTGGTTTAACCGGATGGCTAAAGAATTCAAACGCTGCTGGAGTTGCCGCCAATCTGCCCAGCAATCCTAGGTGATTGGCAGCAGGGGCTTTTTCTGGATCTGGGGTAAAAAGTATGTCTATTTCTCGCTGTTCTGATTCCAGAGGTTCGTCAGCTTCTGTTTGGCCGAAAGGCTGGAAAATTGTTTTAAGATATTGACGATCGCCGTTGTGCATCAGTACATCTCCTCATTTGGTGGTTAATTGTATGATAAATAGGAACTTTTTGTCATTAGTCCTTGGTCATTAGTCCCTTGTCAAAGGACAAATGACCAAGGACAAAAGACCAATAACGAAATTATACCCCATCCTCACGGTCAAACCGAGCTAAAAGCTGCTCGCGGGATAGCTGCCAAATCAACTGGGTTCGCTCCAAGGTGGGAATTTCGATTAACGCCTCGATAATTTGAGCTAACTCAGCATCCACCGAACCAAACTTCACTTGCAGCATACTTTCCACCAGCAACCGCTGTTCTTGTTGAACGCCTTGTTGGATACCCTGTTGGATACCCTGTTGGATGCCTTCTTCCTTAGCCTTTTGTAACTGTTGTAAATACAAGGGTGATAGTTCCATAATTAACTCCCTCTCCTCTGGGGCTAAATTTTGTCGAGCTTCTAACATCGCACGCAGGTTATACAGCAATTCTAGCGTAGTTTCTCGCGTGGGGTTATCTGGTGGTAGTTGATACAGTTCTTGCAGGGCTTGTTTTTGGACTTTGCCCGTGCCTAAAATCCGCAACCACAGGGTTTCTGGTGTTGGCGGTAGTTGGTGGATGACGATAATAGCGCTAAGCAGTCCCTTGGCGAGAAAGTAAACGCCCCTCATCCAGTTTTCTAGGTCGAGGGTAGCCCCAAACTCGGCTAAGACGGCGGTGGATGCTGTGGGGGTGAGAACCCACAACCGGGGTGATTCCGCTGGAGTGAGCCGCCTTTTTTCCCGGATGGCTTGGCGTTCAAATTCTGCCTCAATGTCGAATACTTTCACCAGGCATCGGCGAATTTCTTTGGGTTTGACGGGATTGCTAAATGGTTCAAAGAGTGCAGGAGTTGTGGCCAATCTTCCCAATAAGCCTAGGTGACTGGCAGCGGCGACGTTTTCCGGGTTGGGCGTAAAGAAAATGTCGATTTCCCGCCGTTCTGATACCATTGTCTTGCTGGTTTCAATTTGGCCTAATTGTTTTAATAGCTCCTGGATGTATTGTTTGGTGAATTGGTCGTAAATAAATCGAGTCATTGGGGTTTAATTTTATCTGGGATAATTATAGCATATGATGTCAGTAAAAAAACAAATTAATATTATTTTTATATTTTGGTTTCCAGTATTCATTATACCCATAACGGACGAAGCGAAAGCGCATTGTAGGGGCGAAGCACCCGCCCCAAGAGATTATTCGTTTTACCAGACGCTTTATGAGCGGGTGCTTCGCCCTTATTTACTCCGCCGGGTAGTTCCGGTTTCTGAGCCTGAGACGAAAACTTAATGCGAGAAACCCGGTTTCTCAGTCCCAGCCAAGGGCGAAGCACCCGCGTTGAGAGATTGTTCATTTCCCCAGGAATATCTGGCGCGGGTGCTTCGCCCCTACAACTCTTACATTATGCCCTGTCCCTTGTGGGAAATCAAGGGACAAGGGACAAAGGACTAATGACAAATGACTGAATTTTTCCCCGTGTGGTGGGGCACGGCGTGATTAAGATTGTTTGTGAAACCCAAATATTAACGATGCCGTGCCCCTACAGGTTATGGATAATTTATTAGTCGGGTGGGCACTGCCCACCCGACTTGTCCCTTGACTAAGCCAGTTTAATCACCCACGCATCTTTACCTCCTTTATTGGTGTTTTGTAAATTGCCGGTGGTGTCGCCGGTGAGATAAATCCCGCTGCTGGTTAATATCATGTCATTCACGATATCTGTGGCGGCGGTTCCTAGTTGCTGTTTCCACTGGAGGGCACCGTTGAGGTTGTATTTGGCGAGGAAGATATCGTCAGCGCCAAATTGGCTGGTGGCTAATTTGCCTTGGGTGCGTCCGGCGAGGTAAACGTTACCCAAACTGTCGGCTACTACTTTGGTGGCACTGTCGGCATTTGTTGTGCCTAATAGTCGCTTCCAGTTGACGGCGCCAGTGGTGCTGTTTAATTGGGCAACCCAGGCATCGCCATTGCCGTAGTAGGTGCCGCCGAAACCGGACCTGTCGCCGTGAATTCCCTTCCACCAAGCATCCCGATCGCCTACCCAGTCATCGGCACTACCGGCATAGGTTTCGCCTAACCAGCCAAAGGTTTGACCACCAATATAAACGCGCCCGTTGTTATCCACGGCAACGCTACGGGCAACATCCACCGCAGTGGTTCCTAACTGGGTTTGCCATTGCAAATTGCCACTGCTGTCTAACTGGGCAACCCAGGCATCTCCATCGCCTTCGCGGGTTCCGGCTAAGGAGCCTTTGGTTTCGCCGGTGATGTAAATGTTGCCGTTGTTATCTACCGCAATTCCCAAGGCTTCGTCTTCATCGGCGGTGCCGAATTGCTTCACCCAGGTTTGGATGCCATCGCTGTCGTATTTGGCAACCCAAGCATCGGTGGCGCCTTGGTTGGTGCCGTTGATGTTGCCTGTGGTGCCTCCGGTAACGTACAGACTGCCGTCATTGCCAATGGTTAAGGCACCGTTGGTGATGTCATAACCGGCACTACCGAGGGGTTTTTGCCATTGTTGGTTGCCGTTGCTGTCGTATTTGGCAATCCAGCTATTTGATGAGTTGCCACTCCATCCGAGAACGTATAAATTATCGGCACTATCTAGGGCAATCTGTTTGGCTTCATCATTGCTGGCGGTTCCCAGTTGAATCTGCCAGAGTTGGCTACCGCTGCTGTTGCGCTTGGCGATAAAGGCATCGCTGCCACCGCTATTGGTGCCACCGAAGTTGCCGGTAGTGTGCCCGACGGTGTAAGTGTTGCCTGCACTATCTACGGCAATGCTATTGGCAATGTCATTGGCTGAGGTGCCAAACTGTTGCCGCGACTGTAAGGATTGAGTTTCATTGTCGAGAATCTTCAACTGTGCGTAATACGTGCCACTCATCGCATAGTTGGGATTGCTCTTTAAGTAGATATCGACAATTTCATTTTCTTCGAGTTCACTGTCATCAATGGGATTGATGTCAATGGCGATGGAAGATTGACCAGCCGGAATCGTGATGCTTTCTGGGATAGCTTCATAATCGATCCCGTTTTTGGCTTTATGCCACCACCAGGGAGAAATCCAGTAATCCACTGTTAACGGATTGCTGGTGTCCCCCGTGCGGCTAATGGTGAATTGACCAGGGTCGCCGTATTCGGAGGCTTGGTTATCGCTGCCGGTAATCTGGACGGTGGGTTTATCGTCATTATCCACAAGAGTCACGGGAATCCGATCCCAAATCCGACCGTGACGGTTTATAAAAGTATAGGTTGGATCTGGGGTCAGGGTCACTTCTACCGTCTCGTCCCCTTCCACTTCACTATCATCAATTGGGATGAGCGTGAAAGAGACATCATGTTGACCCGCAGGAATGGTAATGCTTCCGGGGAGTTCTTCGTAGTCCTCTCCATTGGTTGCGGTTCCTGGCAGGGAGTAATAGACGGTTAAATCTTCTGCCAAACTGCCGATGCGACGCAACAGGAAGATTTCGTCATTTCGAGATTCCGAGGCATAGGATTCTTGATGGAAATTCGTCGGTTGACCGGTGTACCATTCTGCGTGAAGCTGTAATTGCGGGGTTTCATTGTCCCAAATTACCACCGTATCCAGGTTTTTGGTGGTGCTGATTTCATAGCCATCACCTTCGGCAAGTTTCAGCCTCACGGTTTCTGGCCATTCTGCTTCTGTGTCTTCCAGAGAGGTAATGGTCAAGGTGATGGAAGATTCACCCGCCGGAATGGTGATGCTGGTGGGAATTGTTTTGTAGTCGGTGCCCGAAACTGCTTGCGGACGAGACCAATGGATTGACGGTTCGATGGTGAAATTCACCGTCATCGGATTGGTGGTATCTCCCGTGCGGGTAAAGGTGAATTCGCCAGTGTCGCTGCCTTCTGTGGCATCCGGGTCCGTGGCGTCGATGGTGACGATAACCGGATTCACATCAACGCTGACCGTGACTGGGGTTGCCACTGTGACTTTGCCATCGGTGAGGGTGGCGGTAAATGCCGGTTGTGCGTTACCGACGGTGGTGGGGGTCCACAGAATTGCTTCACCCGCCGATAAGGTGGTGACACCCGCTGTTACAGGTTGACCGTTTTTGGTGGGAACGTCGGATCCGACGGTTTGGATGCGGAAGGTGAGAGCGTCGCCATCTGCATCAGTGGCACCCGTCGCCGCTACCAAGTCGGCGTGAGTTAGGGTAAATCCGGCGTTTTCTGTGGCACCGGTGAGCCTGACGCTGGTGGTGGTGACGGTGGGTGCATCATTGACAGCGATGCCTTTGAGATTGATTGTGCCTGTTAATGCCGGAGTAAAATCATCGGTAATCGCAACGGCAATGCTGACATCTTGGTTAAAGTTTGGAGTGGGTACAAACTGCAAATCTGCTAGGGCCGCATTCACATCCGCAACTGCACCATTAGCCGTCCAAACGCCGGTGGTGGGATTATATTGGCCGGTTCCGCCTCCTGTGGTCAACACCCCAGCCGCAGGATTGGACAGGGTGAGGGTGACGGTGGTTTCGCCATCGGGGTCACTCACAACGATATCGCTGAGATTGAGAGCAGTGTCCTCGGTGTAGGTCAGATTTAGGGTTTGATTGGGTGGTGTGGGTGTAGATGTGCGATTCGGATTCACCTGTCCGATAATCAGGTCATCTAAACCAAACCCATCAAATCGTGTGTTGGTAAAGGTTATGGCTGTTAACGGTTTGTCGGTGTCGGTAACTCCAAAGAAAACTGCCGAACCAGAATTGCGATAAATTTGGTGCTGGTGAGGCACAGGTAAATTTTCTGATGTGCCGTCTTCATGGTGCAGGGTGAGCATAAGCTGACCACCCAAATCCCCCGCATCGGTCAAAGTGAACCCAACCGCAGATTGCGGCGTGTCGAAATCAAGGGTAAAGGTGCGCGAAGGATGATAGTGGAATAAAGATTTATTCCCCGAAATCGGATAGGTGCCATCGCCGTTATAGTTGCCGGTGGAAAAGTCGCGAATGCTGGTCACGCCGGAAATGGTTGCGGTTTCGCTGCCAAAGGTTAAGCTGCTGGGAGTTTCGCGATCGACAAAACTCTCGAAGTCTTCGGTTTCAACGTTGATAAGGTTGGCGAGGAAGGCATTTCGCGCATTATCCACATTGGGAGTGTTAGTTAGCACTCCATGATTCCCGTTGGGGTTGAAGTCTTCGCCGAAGTACGTCCATGTCCAGTTGTAGCTGGGGTTTTCTATGGGTGGATTGGAGAATGTCCAGTTGAGGATATCGTGATTTTCCCATGCTGCGGATGCGGCTGCGGTAAACCCAACCCAGGCTTTGCCGTTATCCAAATTTAAGGTATTCCCTAAATCCACTGGCACGGTTAAAACCGGGGTAGATAGGTCATCCATGAAAATTTGCAGAGTGCCGGGGATGTATTTCACCTTAACTGTGTGGACTTCCCCATCGGACATATTGGGTATCATGCTCGTGACACCCAAAGGCGTGATGCCAACACTGTTTCGTCCTGTGCCGCCGGTGTGAACGCTCAGATGATTGCCACTGGGGTCATGGGTGCCGGGTTCGTCGTTATCATAGGTATCGAATTCCACCGCGAGGCTATTGTAGATGCCGCTATAGCCAAGCGTTCCTCCCCCACCACCGATCGCAGTGGCACTGCTATTTTGAATGACAAAAGCAAAGCCATCTCCACCGGAGCCTCCCAAATCGTTAATCTGGAATTGAAACGTAGTCTCAAAACCATCTTCCACCGATTGCGGTGTTGCGTGCCACACCGCTCCAGCTTGAGAGCCGCTTGTCCGGTTCTTCGGGGTCAGGCGGATTGTGTCGCCAAGTTGAGCAGTGCTACCGATGAGGTTGAGTCCTGCTAGGGAGCTAAAGTCTTCATAATTTAACTCGGTGACAGGGACAACCCACACGTCATCAATGACAAACCCTTTGACACTATTGGCAGCATCTCCCTGGAATGACAGGGTGGTGCTGTTGCTGTCGGCAGTAAAGGTAGCAGTATATTTGACAAACTGCATATTGTTACGAGTTGCCGGGATATCGTGGGTCAGAGTAGTTGAGAGCAGAGAATTGTTACCCGTAACGTCGATATATCCTGTGGAAGCAGCAGAATTTGGATCGTGGGCATACCAGAAACTTAGCTCGTAAGTTTTCCCGACTTCAGTGGCAAAATTTTGGGAAATCTTGGTGGCATCATCCAAGGATATCGTTTGGTCAAACCCATCAGGGTTAGATGTGCCCGATACCCCATTCCATGTCTGATTAATCAGTTCTGCGTAACCATTGGCAACTGACCAATTAAAGCCTGCGGGTACTGTGTTCGGCCACAAATATGCCCAATGGCCACTGACATCAACAGCTTCAAAGTCGCCATTCTGGATGAGGTTAGTGGGTTCGTCGCTAATTATTGGCCCGATGTTGACAAAGGTGTTTTTGGACACCCAGGCGTCATAATTGCCAGCGTTGGTGTTGGCTAAGGACCCGGTGGTGTTGCCAGTGGTGTAGATGTTGCCGGAGCGATCGACCTTGATATCTTGAACCATATCATCATTGGCGGTAGCGATGATGCGGGTGGTGAGCTGGTTGCCAGCACTGTCAAACGTCATCACAAAAGTATCGTTACTGCCAAAATGCGGTTGACCGTTGAGAGACCCTTGGGTGGTGCCAGTGAGATAGACAATGCCATTTTTATCCACAGTGACACCCCAAGCGCGATCGTCCCCTGCGGTTCCCAGTTGTTCCGTCCACAGTTGAGTGCCGTTGGGGTCGTATTTCACCAAGAAGGCATCTTGACGTCCGGCATTGGTGTTGCCGTTCAGGTTGCCTTCAGTGGTGCCGGAGAGGTAGATATTACCATCCTTGTCAAGGGCAACTTGAACGTTGCGGCGATATTCTCCGCCCACATTGGGGATGTAAACGTAACCATCAGCCGCAGGGGTTCCCAGTTGTTCCGTCCAGAGTTTGACGCCAGCAGCGTTAAACTTCGTCAGGAACACATCGGTACTGCCAGCATTGGTGTTGCCATCGAGAGAACCAGTGGTGACGCCAGCAACGTAAACGTTTCCAGCAGCATCTGTCACCACAGAACGCCCCATGTCTTCACCTGTAGAGCCGATAGTTTGCTGCCAAATCAGATTGCCATTGCTGTCGTATTTGGCAAGTAAGGCATCCGCAGGACTTCCTGTTGACCAAGGCTGAGAATAACCCGCAATATACACATTACCGGCAGTATCGACGTTAACACCACTCGCCCACTCATGGGCAGCAGTGCCAATCAATTGACTCCACAGTTGATTACCGTCACTATCCCATTTGGTTAGAGTGATATCGCCGCTGCCATTCTGACCGGGGCCATCATCGTAACCCACAGTATAGATATTGCCCGAGGCGTCATTAGCGATGCCGTTGTAGTAGTCAAAGCCGGTAGAACCGGGTTGGCGCGTCCAGAGTTTATTGCCGAGAGCGTCGTATTTGGTGAGGAAGGGGGTCAGCAAAGTTAGCATTAATGCCGCTGGCGTTGATGTTGCCATCCAGAGACCCGTTAGTGCCACCAGCAATATACACATTACCATCATTATCCACCACAACGCCACGCGATTGGTCGGAATTGACCGTACCTAGTAGATTGGGCAGCCAAGAGCGATCGGGAATGGGTAGCGGTGGCGCGGTAATTTCCACGATACCACGCCGCAGGACACTCTGCTGATTCGGCGCATCGTTCCATAGTCCAGGTGTCCCCCCAAAATTAGTCTCGCTGAAGTCTTCACCTTCGGGAGTATGAAGTTTGTTATCGGGGGCTGTGCGCCAGTTTATAAATGTGGCTGTATCTCCACTCACCCACTGATGATTACCCTCAGTATTCCCATAAATCGGGCTATCATTTAACCCAATCCACTTGACACCACCACCAAAGGTATCCACCAGCCATTGATTTTCAGCGGCATCGTCAATAGTGACCAAGTTGCCGCCTAATGCCTGCGCTTGTTCTTGGGCACCCAGCCAGGTGTCACTTGTAGTCAGGAAATACCGATTTCCTGTCACCGGATTGGTGTAAACGTAACTGCTGGTATCGATAATATCTGCGCCTTCTAGTTGTTGCCGCAGTTCCGATAAAGTGGCACCAGTTTCTAGCTGAGAACGTGCCGATGCTATCTCGGAACTGGTGGCAGCGCGTCCTAGGATATCCTGATAAATCTCAGCTATCTTGGTTTCGGTTTCATTACCACCCTGTGCATCAAGTCCCGCCGCGATAATTGCTACCCGAAGTTGCGCTAAAGTTTCGCCGTTTTGCCACCGTTGAGTCCAGTAAGGCAGCAGAGCAACATCCCGTCCGATAACCTCATTGGCGATGCGGTTGATGGGGTTTTGGTCAGCGATGACCACGTGACCGCTGGGTTGGCTGCCAATTTGGTAATCCCCCGCCGCCAAGTTCACCACCAGGGTTTCGTTGGCTTCGATGACATCATCCGGTAAGGCAATGATGGGTAAAGTGACTAAGGTTTCACCCGCCGGAATGGTGAGATGACCGCTTAATCCTTGGTAATCCCCCCCATTAGTGGCGTCACCAGCAACGGTATAATTAATCGTCAGGTTTTGGTCTAAATTGCCCAGCCGCTGCATCACAATTTGTCCCGCATTGCCATCCTCACCCGCAATGGCATCCGTGACCATGATGTTAACAATGGGTTGAGCTATGGTCGCCGGGTCGATTTCTATGATACCGGGTAAAGGTTGCCACTCATTATAGGTATCAGCCCATCCGCCTGGAGAATTGTCCCAAAAATGAGCAAAGTCAACGCCGTTAATGTTTTGACCATTTGGTTCTCCGGGTGCCCAGTTCTTATAAGCAACCGATTCTCCGCTTACCCATTGGAAATTGTTCTCTTGTTTACCATAAATTTCGCTATCTGTCAAGCCAATCCAGAGATTTTGCCGCCCAAAAGTATCCACTAACCATTGATTTTCGGCGGCATCGTTAATGGTGACTAAATTGCCCCCCAAGGCTTCGGCTTGATTTTGCGCGCCTAACCAAGTATCCGCCTCACTCAATATATATTGATGGCCATTGGCGGGATTGACATAGACAAATGAGCCATAACGCTCTGTAGTGGTGCTATTGGTAATAGTCACCGTAGCGGTGGTGTCATTGCCCAAATGATAGCCCCCCGCATCCACGAGGCTGAGTTGTACGTTTTGGGTCGGTTCTACCTCATAATCGTGGATGGGATTAATGCCAATGGTGGCGGTAGTTTGACCAGGAGCAAAGGTAATGGTTTGTTGACTTGTCACCCCATTGATGGTATAATCGCTGCCATTGGTAGCGCTTCCGCCAATTTGATATTCCACGGTTAGGGGTTTGTTGATATTGCCCCCGGTGCGGGTGACAATATATTGACCGCTGTTGCCGTCTTCCGTGGCGTTGTTGTCCGTAGCGCGAATATTAACGGTGGGGTTTTCGGTGCCGTAAAAGTTCAGTTTCCAGCCGTTCCAGGTGCCGACTTCGTTGCCCCATTCATCGGCGACTTTTAGGGTCCATTCCCCTTGGGAAGATTCCCCCCAGTGGCGGTTAGAGGTGAATGTCCATTTATCGTAGTTGCCATTGGGGTCAGCGTGGCGGTCTGTCAAAAGCGACTCTGTGCCATCGGGAGAAACCAGGGTCAGTTTCAAATCGCCTCGGGCGCTATGCTGAGCGTCAAATACTACCTCCACCCACTCTATATTAATATCCTCAGCAATATCAATTTTTGCCGAAATTGACTGGGGATTAGTCGGGGGGAGTGCGGGCAATAGTGATTTTTCCGCTTCGGTCACGTCAGCGGGGTTTTTGCTGAGGATGTCCGCTACTTGCTGACCCAATAATCCTACTGTATCATAATCAGGAATGGCAGTATTTACCTGCTGCCAGTTGGACTTAACGGCTATCTCTGGCGCCACATTTGTCCATGTTTGCGCTGCTGCTACTGCTTGGGCGCCATTCACTGTACCAAAACCATATTTTTGGTTGACTTGATAACCGCCGCTATTTGTCACCCAATCTGTATCTGTGGGGTTGTTTTTGGTGGCAGTTTCTACTAAAATATGCTGTACATCCCGCCAAGTCAAGTCGGGGTTGGCTTCCAGCATCAATGCCACTACCCCAGAGACGATCGGCGCCGCCGCCGATGTGCCGCCAAACCGGTTGGTATAATTGGTATTAGTGATATCCTGCTGGTGGGTGGCGCTGTCGGTTTTCTGTTGTAAGTCGGTGGCGGTATTTGGTTTATCAGTGTTGTTGTCGGTTTTCTCGGCGCCAGTATTGTAACCTTGTTCTCCTTGTAAGTCAGTGGTGGTAATGCCAACGCTGACTTTTTCGCCGGTGATGGGGTCAATAGAAGAAGAACTGGAAGGCGCAGAAACTAGGAGGGAGGCTCCGGGTTCGCTGTACCAGGCTTGTGTCCCGTTATGGTCGATCGCGCCTACAGCGATCGTATAGCGAGAATTGGCAAAAGGATTACTATTAACATTTTCCCCCAGCCAGCCATCATTCCCGCCAGCGAAAACGTAGATATTCCCCTTACCATCACGTCCCGCTTTCACCCCATTTTCCAGAGCCGCCAAAGTCAGCGGCGCCGCCAGTAAAGGCGCGTCCGGTTTCCAGCTATTATTATAAATCGCTATAGCCTGGGGTTCGTGCGCCAAAGCATCAGCAATTTGCTTTTCTGTCACCAAGTCCGCCGTCAGTCGCACGCTAGCCAACTCCGCATCTGGCGCTACCCCAGAAACCCCCTCACCATTATTATCAGCCGCCGCTATTCCCGCCACAGCCGTCCCATGTTGGAATGGGTCTGAGGTTTCTTCCGCCTGGTCTGGGTCTATCATAGATGTGCGGCCAGATCGGGTAGGAGCTTTAGAATAGCGATTATACAACAGCCAAAACAACCACCACCAATTAGATTCCAAATCCACATCAGGAGTCGCATCTAAAGGATACTCTTTTTGTGGCGTACCATTAAAATCAATGCTCAAATCCTCGCGGAAATTATCCTGCAAGTCGATATGTCCCGACTCCACCCCATCATCCACAATGGCGATAACAATACCATTGCCCGTGGCCAAGTTCAGGGCATCCAAAATATTGGCATCTACTCCCGGAGTCCCGCCAGTTTGACCGGTATTTTCCAAGTGCCACTGGTCTCCCGCCAGGGGGTCTGTGGGCAAATACTGGGGTTTAGTTAACTTAATCGGCACTAGGGGATAAGCAAAGTCAGAACCGATGAGGTCTTTTAGGCTATTTTGGACTTCAGCGGCGGTAAGTTCTTCCGGGAATTTCCAGATATAAGTATCATCGATATGTCCGGTTTCGCCCAAATTCTCCGCCCCAAACAAACCGGCGAGATTGTCGGCATTTTGTGCGGGGTTAATCCAGATGACCCATTCTTGCGCTGCTTCTAGGTCTTCCGCCTGATAATTTTCCAGGTTTTCCGCACTCTCCACCGCATTGGCTACGGTTTCCGAGAGTTCTGGTTTGACGGGCTCGATATAGCCGCTCACTACTTTTACTGACAAGTCGGCATACTCAATTAAGGCTTGGCCTTCTTCTGATTGCCGCCAGTCTTTTTTGGGGTTAATAATCTCGGAAAGGTGGATAACTTGGGCAGTAGCGCCGCGCACTTGAAAGATAAAATCATCATAGTCACCATCGCTCCCGCTATCCAACCGTTTGTCTTCTAAAACATAGGTGTGACCGTCGCCGGTTACGTCGGCAATTTGCCCCACGTGAAATGCTTCATGGGGGTTGGCCAGAGTCATGGAAAATAGGGGACGCTTAAACCCAGTCACGTTCGGGTTTTCTGAAACTTCCTGAATAGTGCCATTGGGGACGAGAATTACACCAAATTCATCTCCCGGTGTCATGGCAAAGGTTTTGACGCCTTTATATTCTCCTTGATTGCGGGGTGTATCATATGGATTTAATAACCCATTAAACCGGGCCCCTTCCGTAGGGTCAGAAATCACGATATAACCTTCAGGAGAATTGCTGCTGGCTCGGCGAGTGGCTTCGGCGATGAATTCCGGGGAACCGGGTAGATATTCCCCCATCCCCACCAGGCTGAAAATTGCTAATTCTCCTTTATAACTCCCGCCATCATAGAGGAAGTCAAACCCCACTTGTCCCGTATCGCCAACTTTGAAGACGCCGCCAGTGAATGGTTGCATCCGCTGGTATATCGCCGCTTCCTCTTCCGGCGAGAGGTTCACCAGGGTTTTATCGGAGTCACTGGCGATGTCCGCTACTTCCTTATCAGTTTCTTCCTCCCGGATATGGGCAACCTTGTCCCCCAGTTGTTCTTCCTTTGGGGTGTCGGTAACAGTCAGTTCCCCTACTTCCTTATCTGGTTCCGCTTCGGGAATAACCAGATTATCTGATGTGGGGGTGTTGTCGCCTGACGCGGCGGTGGTGGCGTCACCTTCCCCAGTGGTATTTGCTTCTGAGTTATCCGACTCGGAATTATCCCCAGCAATTTGTGATTCACTGTCTGATGTAGTATTCGAGGCAGCATCCCCACTGCCTAGTAGGGTATCTCCCCCCTCAACCAGTGTCTGCTCCTCGCCGGTGAGGGTGTCTTTCTCCCCATCTGGGTTATCTCCTTCTGGGTTATTTTCCAAAGGCGGTTCTAGGAAATCTCCCGCATTACCCGCAGCCAGGATAGTATCCACTGCTCCGGGGAGCTTCTCTTCTTTATCCAAGGGATATAGGTTGAGTCCGTCCCCCACTGGTAGCGGCGAATTATCAAAACCGCTACCAGGGAAAGTATCGCCACCCAGCAACGGGTCCACAGCCAAGGGGTCATCGGTGGAAATGGCTAAATAGTTCGGTTCTAGTTCTGACATTTTACTTACCTCCACAAGCATCTAAACTGAGCCAACTTACAGGTAAACTGATGGGTCGCTCCCATCCCTGTTGCTTGTGGGGTGACACCCCTTGTATCGATAACTGCCGCAGTTGCGCCGCCGTTTCATGGCGCCTGCATAAATTCTCCGGTTTTATCCCACTAATCATATAGATGCTCCTTAACCCTGGGAAATGTAACAGTTGATACATTTTTCTCCTAGAGTGGATTTACCCCCTCCAGCAGGTAATCAGCATCTTATCGAATTCAATGGGATTTGATGCAGACGAAAACGCAACTTTACTGAATCTTTAAAATCAATTTTGGAGAGCAAACTCTAGAGGATGCTCTTATTTTTTGCTGCTCAATTTTGCTCAAAAAACAAGTGCAGTTTTAGACCAGCTTTAGTCCATTAATTTTAGTCAATTTCAGTTGGAATTCAGTTTTAGTTCAGTTTTAGTTCAGTTTTAGCTCAGCGTTAGTTCAGTTTTAGTTCAGCAGTAGTAGGGTGGGCAGTGCCGAACCTCGGAGTCTGTTCATAACCATTAGCAGTAGTAGGGGCGATTCGCGAATCGCCCCTACTGCCCACCCTACAGAACCCTACAGAACCCACGCACCTCACTCGGAAACGGTATCGCCGACTTGGGCGTAGTCCCGCTGACCAAAAATGGCATCACTATGGTAGTAATATTTAAATTCCAGTAAGTTATGGAAGGGGTCTTCTAAAAAAAAGGTGCGATGTTCTAGGGGTAAATTGGGAAATCGGTGTTTTGGCTCCTGATAAAAACTCAGTCCGTGGTCTTTTGCCCGGTGCAACATTGCCTCCCAGTCCGCTTCCGAGGAAAAGACAATGCCGAAGTGTCTGGGATATATGCCTTTTTGGGGGGTGAGGGGTTCTGTGGTAACGTGGGCTACCAGTTGATGTCCGCAAAGGTTGAATATCACGGATGTGGGGGATTCGCGGCCCACTTCGCACCCCAAACCGGCGGCATAAAATTCTTTGCTTTTGGCAATATCGTTGATGGGAAAGGCAAGATGGAAGATGTGGTTATTCATGGTAAACGCCCATGTTAGATTTCATCTCTCATTATCCCTACCTGTCTAATCCCTGGGTGGTGGGTTTGGTTTTGAATGCGGCTTTGTTGGGGATGAGTTTTCCGGTGGTGAAAAAGCTGTTGACGCCTGCGGGTATCTTTCACGCTGGGATATTGGGGGTTTTGGTGTGGGGGACTTTGGGTTGGCGGGGTTATGGGTTGGTGGTGTTTTATTTTCTGGCGGGGTCCGCTGTGACGCGCATCGGGATGGCGCAAAAGGAGGCGGCGGGTATTGCGGAGAAACGCCACGGTATGCGCGGACCTGAGAATGTGTGGGGTTCGGCTTTGGTAGGGACTTTGTGTGCTTTGGCGACTTTGGTGGCTTCTCCGCCTAACCCTCTGTCTGGGGAACTGCTGCTGTTGGGTTATCTGGCGAGTTTCTGCACGAAACTGGCTGATACTTGCGCCAGCGAGGTGGGGAAGGCTTACGGGCAACGCACGTTTTTGATTACGACTTTGCAACCGGTGCCTCGGGGCACGGAAGGGGCGGTGAGTTTGGAGGGGACCTTGGCAGGGATAGTGGCTTCGGGGGCGATCGCCTTTCTCGGTTTCACCCTCGGTTTCGCTAATTTATCCGGTGTCGCTATTTGCGTTGTCGCTGCTTTTATCGCCACTAACTTGGAAAGCGTCATTGGTGCTACCTTACAATCTCGCTTTACCTGGCTCACCAATGAAGTAGTGAACATCATCAACACGGCGATCGGCGCCACT
Source organism: Oscillatoriaceae cyanobacterium M33_DOE_052 (assembly GCA_015296065.1). Classification (GTDB taxonomy): domain Bacteria; phylum Cyanobacteriota; class Cyanobacteriia; order Cyanobacteriales; family Laspinemataceae; genus Koinonema. The sequence goes on from DVDU01000149.1 coordinate 52,588, forward strand.
GTTGCCATCCTGTTGGCAGCGTTCCTACTTTAATTTCAAAAATCCCCTAAAAACAACAACACCCAGCGCCTACTCGCTGAGTGACTTCCTCTTATCCTGTGAGACTGTTTGGAGCTGACCTCACCCACTTAGGGTTATTGGTATTTATACTCCCGCGCTCTATTTGAGGATGTATCAGACTTCGGTGTGGGTGTTGCTGTTGGTTGACGAGACAGATTTGGAGTGAAACAGCGTGTTTTACCTCTTGTTAACTAACGTGACATATCACACTGTGATATCTGCCAGGGAAGCTCTGTCGCTTCAATTTCTACTTTAGCACTTTCTCTCAGGATGTCTAGTATTTGATACAAAACGTTACTTTTGTCACTTGTCCTTTGTCACTTGTCCTTTGACCAGGGACTAGGGACTAATAACCAATAACCAATGACCAATGACAAAGGACAAAGGACTAATGACCCAAAAACAACAACACCCAGCGCCTACTTGCTGAGTGACTTCCTCTGTGCTTCCGAGACTGTTTGGAGTTAACCTCACCCTACTGGGTTTTAGGCATTTATGCTCCCGCTCATTATTTGAGGATGTATCAGAC